>JAOPYS010000214.1 GCA_025964465.1 Thermoleophilia bacterium | reverse complement strand
CAGTCGGGCAACGCCAACCCGCCGCAGGGCTGATCGAACTGCGGCTCAGGCCGTGAGGATGATCGGGCGGCCGCGGGTGACGACGACCGTGTGCTCGAACTGGGCGGAGAGCGAGCCGTCGCTGGTGGCAAGCGTCCAGCCGTCCGCCTCCTTCACGGTGACCTCGGTGCTCTCGGCGATGATCGGCTCGATGGTGAAGACCATCCCCTCCACCATGCGCGTCGCGTCGCGCCCGTCGTACCAGCTCTCGACGCGCGGAGCCTCGTGGATGGTGCGGCCGATGCCGTGCCCGCCCAGCTCGCGCAGCACGCGCAGGCCGTTGCGGTGCACCTCGCGCTCGATGGCGCGGCCGACACGATTGATGAGCTTGTCGGCGCGGACGCACTCGACGGCGAGGTCGAGGGAGCGGCGCGCGACGCGCACGAGCAGTTCGGCGCGCGCGGAGACCGGCGGCACGGCGACGGTGATGCAGGCGTCGGCCATGTAGCCGTCGAGCTCGGCGGTGACGTCGACCTTCACGAGGTCGCCGGGCGCCACCACCCGCGGGCCGGGGATGCCGTGGACGGCCTCCTCGTTGACGCTGATGCAGGAGAAGCCCGGGAAGTCGTAGGTGAGCTGCGGCGCCGAGCGCGCCCCGGCGGCCTCGCAGACCGCGCGGCCGATGTCGTCGACCTCGGCGGTGGTGATGCCGGGGCGCACGGCGGCCTCCATCGCGTCGAGCGCGGCGCGCACGACGCGGCCGGCCGCGCGCAGCGCCTCGAGCTGGTCGTCGTCGTCGATCGTCACGCCTGCCTCCCGACCGCGATGCCGACCGCCAGCAGCAGCGAGCCGAGCACGAGCTGCCCGCCGATGCTCGCCACCGAGGCCAGCGCGCGACCGTCGTGCGCGAGCTTCGCTCCTTCGAACAGGAAGGCGGAGAACGTGGTGAAGGCGCCGAGGAACCCCGTCAGCACGACGAGGCGCAGGTCGCCGTGCAGCTGGCCGCGGCGGTCGAGCACGCCCCACGCGACCCCGAACGCGAGGCAGCCCAGGACGTTCACGACGAAGGTCGCCCACGGGAAGGTGGACGATCGATCCTGCAGCGCGACGTTGCATCCGTAGCGGGCGAGCGTGCCGGACGCACCGGCGAGCGCGAGTAGGGTGAGGCGGACGACCATGAGGACTTCGATCTGCCCATGACGACCGCTGAATTCACCCCGGCCCATCGCGGTGGGAGCGGCCCGCCGCTGGTGCTGGTCCATGGGTTCATGGACACGTGGCGCACGTGGGAGCTCGTGCTGCCAGCGCTGGAGGCGCGCCACGACGTGCTCGCGCCGACCTTGCCCGGGCACGCCGGTGGGCCGGCGATCACGGGGGCGGTGACCGACACGGTCCTCGTCGATGCGGTCGAGGCGGCGATGGACCGGGCGGGGTTCGAGACGGCCCACGTGGTCGGCAACTCGCTCGGTGGCCACGTCGCACTGCAGCTCGCGGAGCGCGGTCGCGCACGCTCGGTGGTGGCGTTCGCCCCCGGCGGCGGGTGGGGGCCGAGCGACACGACGCGCGACGGGCTGCTGGACCTGCAGCGCAGCATGCACGCCGCCTCGGTGGCGATCGCGCCGTACGCCGAGCGGGCGTTGTCCTCACCGGAGGGTCGGGCTCGGGCGACGCGGTGGATCGTCGAGGACGCATCGGGCATCCCCGTGGAGCTGCTCGTGCACCAGGTCCACGGCGTGGCCGCGTGCAGTGCGGCCTCCCAGTTGATCGACCACGCGCGGGTCAGCGCGTGGCCCCTCGACGCCGAGCGCGTGACATGCCCGGTGCGGTTCGTGTGGGGCGTCGAGGACCGGCTGCTGCCGTGGCCAACCGCCGCCGCGCGCCTGCGTGCGGCGTTCCCGCACGCCGAGTGGGTGGAGCTGGACGGGGTCGGTCACTGCCCGCAGCTGGAGGTGCCGCTCGAGGCGTCGCAGCTCGTGCTGGACGTCACGGGTTGAGCGCGAGCGTCGCCTCGACGCCGCGGTCGTCGCCGTCCTCGTCGCGCAGTACGCGCACGTCGACGTAGCCGGCGGACGCGAGCAGCTGGGCGAGCGCGTCGGGCTGGTCGCCACCCACCTCGAGCAGCACGGCGCCGCCGGGGCGCAACCACGTGGCGGCGTCCGCGATCGCGCGACGCACGAGGGCTGTGCCGTCCAGGCCGCCGTCGAGCGCCGTGACCGGCTCGTGGTCGCGGGCGTCGCGCGCGAGGAAGGCGAGTTCGGCAGTCGGGACGTAGGGCAGCACGCCCACGGCGACGTCGATCGTGCCGCGCCAATCGAGTGGCAGCGCGTCGAACAGGTCACCGACGCGCACGTCCACACCGTTGGACCGCGCGCATGCGGCGGAGCGCGCGTCGGCCTCCGCTCCGAGCACCTCGGCGCCCGGATGCTTGGCGCGCAGCACCGCCGCGATGGCGCCACAGCCCGTGCCCAGGTCGACGGCGCGCCCGTGGGGCGGCAGCCGGTCCGCCGCGCGCCGGGCGAGCACCTCGCTGTGCCAGCGCGGCACGTAGACCCCGGGCTCGACCCGCAGGTCGAGGTCGCAGAAGCGCGTGGCGCCGGTCACCCAGGCGAGGGGCTCGCCCGCACAGCGGCGGTCGACCAGGGCTGCGAGGTCGGGGGGGTCGTCGCGGCTGGCGGCGAGCAGCAGGTCCGCTTCCTCGGCGGCGCTCACGCAGCCCGCGCGCGCGAGGCGAGCAACCACCGCGGCCCTCGCGGCGACGGACGCCGGGTCGACGAGGACGGGCGCCGCGAGGTCGGCATTGTCGACGACGATCGTCGCGGCTGAGGCGGGGTCGCAGGCGCCGAGGTAGAGCTGCTGCCCCTCGACGTACCGACGGTTGGACGGGGCGGACGGGTCGGGATCGGTGCCGTCGCGACTCGCACAGCGCGCGACCGACACGGCGAAGGGTACGCGCAGGAACACCGAGCGGTCCCATCGGCCCTCCAGCTCGGGTCGGTGCAGGAAGATACCGTCGAGCACGAGCACGGCCGCCGGATCGGCGGTGAGCGGGTCTCCGCCGAGGCGGGCGTCGGTCTCGACGTCGTGCACCGCGAGGCGGACGGGTCGCCCGTCGCGGAACGGCTCGAGCAGCTCGCGCACGAGTGCCCCGTAGTCGTAGGAATCCAGGTAGAAGCCGTCCGGCGAGGTGCGGCCGCGGGCGTGGCGATGCGCGGCGCGGTGGTGGAACCCGTCCACCGACGCACGCAGGACGGGGATGCCGCGCCGCTCGATCACTGCCCCGAGCTCGTCGGCGAACGTCGTCTTGCCCGCTCCGTCGACGCCGTCGACGGCGATCACCGAGCGTGGCGTCAGCCCGTCCAGCAGCAGGTCACCGACCCGGTCCACCACCTGCGAGCGACCTGCACCAGGGTCGTCCGATCCGACGTCGATCGAGGCCATGCAGGCACCCTACTCCCCGGCGGCCGGCAGGCGGCACTGGCCGTCGTGGTGCGCCGTGCTGATTGTTCGATTTCGCCTCAAGGTGGGTCATCGGGGTGCCGATGTGGCTGGTCGATGGTCGTGCCCACCCCATCCCGAACTCGCTGCCGTGCGCTCGTCCTCGCGCTGCTCATGGGGCTGCTCGCGAGCATGGTGGCCCCCGCGGCGAACGCTGCCACTGCAGTCACGGTGACCGGTAGCGCGGTCGAGGGATCGGCCCTCGCGGTCAAGGCCCCGAAGCGGGGCACGAAGTTCACCTGGCTGCGCTGCACGGCTGCGGGTGCGCGGTGCGCGACGATCCGACGAGCAGTGGGACCGCGCTACGTCCTGACGGTCGCCGACGTGGGCTCCACGGTCCGGGCGGCATCCGGGGCCGGGAAGAAGCAGGTTCGGTCGAAGGCGTCGGCGCGGGTGCGCCCGAAGGTGCCGACCGCCAAGGTCCTCCCGTCCATCTCCGGGGCCGCAGGTGTCGACGCGACCCTGACCGCCAGCCCCGGGACGTGGGCTCCCACGGGGCGCACCTACACCTTCACGTACCGGTGGCTGCGGTGTCCGTCCGCGACGACGTGCACGCCGATCACCGGAGCGACCCACCCGTCGTACGTCACGACGGCAGCAGATGCGGGAGGCACGGTGCAGGTCGAAGTGACCGCCACCGCGAAGCTCCGCGGTGTCTCCAACCTCGGTCGCGCGCGCTCTGACCGATCATTGCGAGGCGGGCCCGGAGCGCCCGGCGTGATCGTCGCGAACGTCACGGCACCGTCGATCGCCGGCGGCGCGACGGAAGGTCGCACGCTCCGGGCCGCACGCGGCACCTGGGCGGCCGGCAGCTCGGCGGTCGAGACGAGCGTCGCGTGGCAGCGGTGCCTGGCCGGCTCGTGCGCGGCCGTCCCGGGAGCCACCTCGGACGACTACACCGCCACGGCGGAGGACATCGGTCGGCAGCTGCGCGTCGTGGTCACCGCCACGGCCGCGGGGTCCACCGCGACGGCGACGAGCGCAACCACGAGCTCCGTGGCCGCAGCGGTGCCGACGCAGCGGACCTCGCCGACGCTGTCACCCGCGTCGCCGGCCATCGGCGACGCCGTCACCGCGAGCAACGGGACGTGGGATTCCCCGGCTCCAACCACGTACACGTTCCAGTGGCAGCGGTGCACGCCCCCCGGATCGCTCGCCTGCGTCGACATCCTCGGCGCGACCTCCAACCCCTACGTCACCGGCGCCGCCGATGCGACCTTCTCGGTGCGCGTGCGCGTCACCGCCCACCACGGCTCGGCCGGGGTGAGCGCCACGAGCGTGCCGACCTCGACGATCAACGGGGTCGGCCCGACCCTCACGCTCGCGCCGTCGATCTCGGGGCAGGCCATCGTCGGGCAGCTGCTCACCGGGGCGAGCGGCTCGTTCTCCGGGCCGGGCCTGGTCACCACCGCCGGCCGTTGGCAGCGCTGCGACGCGGTCGGCGCCGGCTGCGTCGACATCGCAGGGCAGACGGGGGCCACCTACACCTTGGGGACCGGCGACCTCGGCGCCACGATCACCTACGCGGTGACGGCAACCAATGCGTGGGGCAGCGCCTCGAGCTCGAGCGCTGCGACGACAGTGGTCGCCGGGACCGACCCGGTCAACACGGTGCTGCCGTCCGTCGGCGGCGCGCTGTACCAGACGGGGATCGCCACGGCCACGCCCGGGACGTGGACCGGCCTCGCGCCGATGACGTTCGCCTACCAGTGGCAGCGCTGCGCCGCCGGCGGCGGATCCTGCTCGGACATCGCCGGCGCGACAACCTCCTCGTACGTCGTGACGGCGCCTGACGTGGCGAACACGCTGCGGGTGCTGGTCACCGCGACCAACTCGACCCACACGGCCACCGACCTCGTCGCCACGGCGCCGGTGAGCGGCCTCGTCGGGGCATCCCCCAACCCCGTGGCTGTCGCGGCCCCGACGGTGACCGGTTCCGCCGCGGATGGCGCGACGCTGACATGGCACGCCGGCACGTACACGGGTCAGGCACCAATCGCGCTCGCGCGCCAGTGGCAGCGGTGCACCGCCGCCGGGACCGCGTGCGTGGACATCGCTGGCGCGACCGCGACCACGCTCGTGCTCGCACATGGCGACGTCGGCTCGACGTTCCGCGTGCGCGAGACCGCCTCCAACTCCTTCGGCACCGCCCCCGTCGCCGCCAGCGTCGTGACCGGGACGGTCGCGGCGGTCGCCCCGTCCAACACCGCGGGCCCGACCGTCGGGGGCGTCACGACGGACGGCGCCACCCTCACCGCCGACCCCGGCACGTGGTCGGGCACTCCGCCGTTCACCTACGCGTACCAGTGGCGCCGCTGCGACTCGAGCGGCGCGACCTGCGCCAACGTCGGCACGAGCTCCGCGTCGTACGTGCTCACGCCCGCCGATGTCGCCAGCACGATCCGGGTCGTGGTGACCGCGTCCAACGTGGCGGGCCCGGGCACGCCGGCCACCTCGGCGACGAGCGCACCGGTGGCCGCCGCGCCGCCCGTCGCCGGCACGCCGCTCCCGCAGGTCTCAGGCACGGCCGCCAAGAACCAGACGCTGACGAGCACCACCGGCACCTTCACGGGCACGGCCCCGTTCACCTACACGTACGCGTGGCAGCGCTGCACCGCGGCCGGCACCGGGTGCGCCCCGATCACGGGCGCCACGTCGGCGACCTACCTGCTCGTCCAGGCCGACGTCGGCGCGACGCTGCGCTCGCGGGTCACCGCGCACTCGGCGACCCTGCCGGCCACCGCCACCGCCGACAGCGCCGCCTCGCCGGTCGTGGCCAACGTGCTCGCTCCCCCGACGGAGACCACGCCGGTCGCCATCACCGGCCTGGCCGAGGAGCACGCCACCCTCACGGCGACCCCCGCCGTGTTCGCCGGGACCGCGCCGATCGCGCACGCCTACCAGTGGCGCCGCTGCGACAACCTCGGCGCGACGTGCGTGAACGTCACCGACCCGACCGACCCCTCCGGCGCGACCTACACGCTCGGCGCAGCGGACGTCGACTCCACGATGCGCGTGATCGACACCGGCACCAACGCTGCCGGCTCCGCCCCGTCCACCAGTGCGCAGACCGCCGTCGTCATCGAGACCTTCCCGGCCGTCAACACCGTGGCCCCGGCGATCACCGGCCAGCTCGAGGACGGCGCGATCCTGACCGCCGCCGACGGCACGTGGACGGGCACCCCGAACATCACCTTCGACTACAGCTGGTACCGCTGCCACACGGATGGCACGTCGTGCGTCGCGCTGGCGGGCGAGACCCAGCAGTCCTACCGGCTCGTCACTGCGGACGTGGGCTCCTCCGTGCAGGTCCGCGTGCACGGCGCCAACGATTTCGGCGGCGCGACCGTCGGCTCCCCCGTCAGCAGCGAGGTGGCCCCCGCGCGCCGCCCGGTCAACAGCGGCAGCCTGCCGTCGGTGATCACGGAGGAGACGAGCGGCGTCCCCGAGACGACGCAGGACATCACCGCCGACGACGGGACGTGGTCGGGCACCGAGGCGATCCACACGTACCAGTGGAAGTCGTGCGACGCCTTCGGTGAGGCCTGCGTGGCGATCCCGGGTGCGACCGCGACGACCTACACGGTCCCGCACCCGTCGGCGGTCGGCAAGACGTACCGCGTCGTCGTCACCTACACCAACCCCGCCGGCACGGACACGGCGGAGTCGCCGGCGACCTTCGCCACGATCCTCGGCACGGTGCCCGCGCCCGGTGGCGCCCCGACCGTCCTGCAGGACCAGAACGCGACCATCGACCTCGACGGCACGCAGCCCGACTGGACCGGCACCAAGCCGATGCAGTTCCAGTACGAGTGGATGCTCTGCCAGGACGAGTTCGACGCCGCACAGTGCGCGAGCTACCTCCCGCGCAGCGACAGCGCCAGCTACACGACGACGGCCGCCGACTTCCAGCCGACCCAGTCGTGGCTGCGGCTGCGGGTGTGGGCCACGAACGCGCTGAGCACCGGCGGGGTGGCATCGCCGCTCTCCAACGCCATCCACCTCGTGCAGACCTGCAGCGGGACCTGCCCGGGCTCGTGCCTGTGCTCCATGATCACCGGCCCCTCGATCACGGGCGAGGCGATCTTCCCGGGGACGCTGACCGGCGACGACGGCACGTGGACCGGGGCGGTCGCACTCACGTTCCTGCATCAGTGGCTGCGATGCGACGCCGCCGGTGACAACTGCACCGCGATCGCGGGCGCGACTGACCAGACGTACGACACGCAGGCCCTCGACGTCGGTTCGACGATCCGCTTCCAGGTCACGGCCCACACGCCGTACGGCGATTCGGCGCCCGAGGTCAGCCCGCAGACCGACGTGGTGGTCAACGCGACCCCGCCCGTCAACACGGCCCTGCCGTCGATCTCCCGCACGTCGGGCGCCGGCGACACGGTGGGCGCCCAGTTCACGGTGGACCCCGGCACGTGGACGGGCTCACCGACGCCGGTCGACTTCGCGTACCAGTGGCAGCGCTGCGACGCGGCCGGGGCGAACTGCGTCGACATCCTCGACGCGACCAGCGCGTCCTACACTCCCGTGCAGGGCGACCTGGGTGCCACCCTCATCGCCAGCGTGACCGCGACGAACGTGGCGGGCTCGGCGGCCGCGTTGACGACGCAGTACCCGAACCCGGGCGTCATCCTCCAGGCCGACGCGCCCGTCGCGCCGACGCCCGGCGAGATCCTGGTGACCAACGACACGGACACGGACGTGGGCGCGGCGCTGGTCGAGGGCCAGTCGGTCTCGGTCGACGCCGGCACGTGGGGCGGCACACCGACCGTGTCGTTCACGTACCAGTGGCAGCAGTGCGACGCGACCGGCGGGCTGTGCTCGGACCTCCCCGGCGAGACCGGGCAGATCCACACCGTCGCGGGCACGGAGGTCGGTTCCACCCTGCGCGTCGTCGTCGTGGGCCACAACCCGAGCCCGACCACGGCGACCCAGACCAGCGACCGCTTCCCCGCCGCGTCGACGATCCAGGCGGCAGTGCTGCCGGCGTCGATCGCAGCTGTCTCGATCGACGCGGCCCCGGAGCGCACCAAGCTCGACACGGGCGACATCGGGCTCTGGTCGGGCTCCAAGGAGATCACCTACGCGCCGCAGTGGCAGCGCTGCTCCAGCACCCTCGCGGCCAGCTGCGCCGACATCACGGGCGAGACCGGCACGAGCTACACACCGACCGCCGTGGACGTGAACGCCGCCGGGTCTCCCTACCGGCTGCGGCTCGTGGTGACGGCGACCAACGTCGCGGGGTCGGCCACTGCGGCCAGCCCCATCTCGAACCCCGTGCTTCCCGGGACCGCGCCGACCCTCGGCGCGACCCCGCCGAGCGTGTCCGGCGCGCCGGCGGTCGGCAACTCGCTCACCGCCGACGTGGGAACCTGGACGGGCACCGACCCGACGAGCTTCACCTTCACGTACCAGTGGCGGCAGTGCAACTCAACCGGGCTCGGGTGCCACGACATCCTGGGTGAGACATCCGACACCTACGACGTCCGGCCCGCGGACGCCAACCTCCGCGTGCGCGTCGTGGTCGTCGCGCACAACGCCGTCGGCGTCTCGAGCCCCGTCACGACCGCGCCATCCGGCGTCATCACCCCCTGACGCGACGGGGGCCGGCGAGGGTCGAACCCCCACCGACCCCGCCGGCCGCTCGTCGAGCGCGCGATCGCCGGGTCAGGCCTTCGGCCACGTGGCGTCGGCCGCGTCCTGCTGCTCGTGCTGGGCACGCTGTGCGTCCTGCGCCTTCTCGAACGCCGCGGTCGTCGCCTCGATGCGGGTGTTGGTGCCGTCCTTGCTGACGCGGACGTGGTCGCCGACCTTGACGGCCGAGAGCTTCGACGCCGCACGGTTGCGATCGACCGTCACGGTGCCGTCCACGGTGACCTTCACAGTGTCGAAGGTCTCGGTCGCGGTGCCCTCCTTGACCGTCAGGGTCGTGCCGTCGATCGCGGTGACCGTGCCCGAATCCTCGACCGTCGTGATGAAGCCGGTGCCGTCGGGGTCGGGCCGGACGGATTCGGAGTGCACGCCGCCGCGCCCGCCACCACCATGGCCCCCGCCGCCTCGGTGACCGCCGCCGCCCGGGCCGCCGTCGAAGTCACCGCGCATGCCTGCCGGCGGGGTCGCTGCCGCCGTGGCCGCCGCGGCAGCCGGGGCCTTGGTCGCGGCGGAACTGGTGGCGATGCCGGACATCGCCGCGCCGGTGACGGCGCAGGTCGCACCGATCACCAGGATCGCCTGGAAAGGTCGCTTCTGCATGGGAACTCCTCGGGTCGAATGTGTGTGCGGAAGTGCACCACCCGATGTTCGTCCAGCTCCGTAAGAGCCGCGTGAGCGGCGCGTAGGAGGTCCGGTGCGAACATGCGCCGACCGGGGCCACCCGTGCAGGGCGCGTCGCGCTGCCCAGCGGTCAGGACGACTCGAGGCCCTTGCGCAGCGCCTCGAGCTTGGCGCGCGTCTCCTCGTCGAGGTCGTCGCTGAGGGGGGAGTCGTGCTTGGAGGAGCCGAGCGCGTCGCGCGACACCTTGGGGCCGCGGTCGCTGAAGGGGCGGTCGCTGTCGCGCCCCTTCTCGCGCGGCCCGCGGGCGCTCGCCGCCGGCTTGGTGCTGCCGGCCCGCGACGCGGACCCGGCGTCGCCGGTCGAGCGCGTGGTGTCGCGGTAGCGCTTGCCACAGCCGAGCGCCTCGGGGCGCAGGGTCGCGGCCTCGTTCAGGCCGATCACCGAGATCGTCGCCATCTTCTC
>JAOPYS010000174.1 GCA_025964465.1 Thermoleophilia bacterium | reverse complement strand
ATTCGGAGTCGAGGTCCTCGGTGTCCGACATCGGGCTGCCGTCGGTGGCGACCGGGCCGCGGGTCTGGATGGCCCACCAGGCGATGTCCAGCTTGGCGGCCTTGAACGTGCCGAGCAGGCCGGTGATCGCCGACAGCTGCGCCACGGGTGACAGCTCGATGTCGTGCTCGCACACGAGCATGACCTGGCCCTGGTCGGGGCCGATCGCCCCGACGCGCCAGCCCTGCGCCCAGGGCGCCACCGGCACCTTGTCCGCGCGCACGACGAACGTCACGCGAATCGGCGGGCCGACCTCGACCTCCACCACGTCGTCATCGTCGTCGCCGGGTGCATCCGCACCATCGGCCGGGCCGGAGAGCTTGCCCCACAGCTCGTCGTCGAGATCCTCGTCGTCCATGGACGACCCCTACCCCTTCGCGCGCTGGTACCACGCCTCCTGGGCGTCGAGCTCGAGCGTCGAGAAGTCCTCGCCGGCGTCCGCCGCGAGCCGGACGGCCCCCTGGACGCGGGACTGGAAGGTGCGCGTGGTCTGGTCCGCGGCGAGTTCGGGGTCGACCCGCACGAGCCGTGCCACGTTGACGGCGGAGAACAGCACATCACCCAGCTCGGCCTCGACGCGAGGGTCGGGCAGCGCGCCCGCGGTGGCGCCCGCACCCCCCGCCGCCTCCGCCTGGTCGATGGCCTCGCGCAGCTCGGCCACCTCCTCGTCCAGCTTGTCGAGCGCCGCGCGCGCATCACCGAAGTCGAAGCCGAGGTTCGACGCGCGCGACTGCACCTTCCGTGCCCGTGCCAGCGGCGGCATCGCCGCCGGGATGCCGTCGAAGACGGGCCGTGATTCAATGTCGCGCTTCGTCCGGTCCCACTGCACCAGCACCTCGGCCGGGGTGGTCGGCGCCGACCCACCGTCGCCGAACACGTGCGGATGGCGGCGCACGAGCTTGGTGAAGATCCGCCGCGCGACGGTGCCCAGGTCGATCGACCCGTCCCGCTCCCCGCACCACATGGCCAGGAAGCAGACCTGGAAGAGCAGGTCCCCCAGCTCGTCCTCGAGGTCGCCCAGGTCGGGTGACTCGCCCGCGGCGATGGCCCGCTCGGCCGCGCGCGCCGCGTCGGCGACCTCCCACGCCTCCTCGAGCGTGTGCGGCACGATGCTGCCCGCGCTCTGCGCCTGGTCCCACGGGCACTCGGCCCGCAGCACGTGCGTGAGCTCCCACAGCGCAGCGACGGCGGCGCCGAGGGCGCCGCCGTCACGATCATCGATCTTCGGTACGTCGGTCACGCGCGCTACTTGCTCGCGTCGCTCCCGGACGTCGCGTCGCCCGAGTCCGTGCCCTTGGTGTCGGTGGCCTTGGCGTCATCCGACTTCTTGGAGCTGTCGGACTTCTTGGAGTCGGACTTCTTGGAGTCGTCGGCCGACGCATCCTCGGCGGGAGCCGGAGCCGGGGCCGGAGCGGTGGCAGCGCTGTCGGAGGTCGGCACCGTCTGCTTCCACACGTAGCCCTTGCGGCAGTGGACGTCGTCCTCGGCGTCCTTGCGCACGTCGGTGTTCCACTCCTGGAAGTGCTCGCCCTCCTTCTCGCCCTTCAGCTGCTTCTTGATGTCAGCCTTCGCCTCGGAGAACTTCTTGGTGCTCGCCGGGTTGATGTCGCTGCGGGCGGAGATGACGTGCCAGCCGTACGTGGTCTTCACGGGCTTGGAGACCTCGCCCGTCTTGAGCGCGAATGCCGCCTTGTCGAACTCGGGGACGGTCTGGCCCTGCTGCGTGGGGCCGCCGGGTAGCACGCCACCGGTGTCCTTGGACGAGGGGTCGATCGTGTTGGCCTTGGCGAGCTTGGCGAACACCTTCTCGTCGCCGCCCTTCACCTGGGCGTAGATCTGGTCGGCCTTGGCCTTGTCCTTGACGAGGATGTGCGCGATCTCACGCGACTCCTTGGTCTTGAACTGGTCCGGGTTGTCGTCGTAGTACTTCTGCGCGTCCTTGTCCGTGATCTTCACGTCGGAGACCACGCGCTTGTAGACGGCCTTGGAGAGCACGTCGAACTCGACGTCCTGACGCACGAGCGCCATCGTGTAGCCGACGCGCTTCATCTCCTTCTTGAACTTCTTCTCGTCACCCTGCGCGACCTGCTGCTTGAGGTCCTTCACGCCCTTGTCGATCTGCTTGTCCGACGCGGTGATGCCGAACTTGTCGGCCTGGTTCTTGATCAGCTCGCGATTGACCAGGTACTCGACGAGGTCGCTGCGGAGGTTGGTGTAGTCGTCCGTCCCCTTCTTGGGGAAGTCGCGGCCGTTGTCCTTGTACTGCTGCTCGGCGTTGCCGAACATGCGGTCGAACTCCTTGGTGCGGATCGGCGAGCCGTCGACCGTGCACACGGCGTCGTCGGGGATGCCACCGATGCCGAGCACCCCGTCGTCGCCACCACAGCCCGCGGCGATGAACGCGGCGAAGGCGATTGGGAGGACCACGCGGGCGAGGTTGCGTCCGAGCTGCATGTGGGGCGAATCCTTGATCGAAGAACGGGTGCGAATTGCGGTGCGTGCGCGAACCTAGCAGACCGGTCCGGCGCCACAGGTGTCGCTTTTCCGCAGCACGTCGCCGGGTTCACGACGGTCGGGTCAGCGCCCGAGCACGCGGGCGGTCGCGCGCAGCAGCTCGAGGGCGCGGGGGGCGGCCTCCTCGCGCACCAGCACGCGCACGGCGAGCTCGCCGGAGGTCTCGTTGTAGACCGCCCACGGCGCCTCGGCCTTGAGGTAGCCGAGCTGCGTCGAGGAGAGGTTGATGGGGCCGAACGCCACCTTGGGCGTGTTGACGAGCAGGCGCCGGGCGCCGAGGCGCTGCATGAGCAGCTTCATGCGGCCCAGCGCGACGAGGTTGGCCACGGGCTCGGGCACCTCGCCGAAGCGGTCCGTGAGCTCCTCCGTGAGCGAGTCGAGCTGCTCCTCGCTGCGCGCGAGGGCGATGCGGCGGTGCACGTCGATCTTGATCGCCTCCGACGCCACGTAGTCGGCCGGCACGTACGCGTGGAGCTTGGTCTCGATGAGCGCGCTCTGCTCCTGCACGAGCGGCTCGCCGGCCATCTCCGCGACGGCGCCCTGCAGCATGTCCATGTACAGCTCGAAGCCGATCGCGGCGACGTGCCCGGACTGTTCGGCCCCGAGCAGGTTGCCCGCGCCGCGCAGCTCGAGGTCGCGCATGGCGATCTTGCTGCCGGAGCCCAGGTCGGTGAAGTCCGACAGGGTGGTCAGGCGCGCCCGCGCCTCCTCCGACAGCTCACGGGCGCTCGGGTAGAAGAGGTAGGCGTGCGCGCTGCGCGTGGAGCGGCCCACGCGCCCGCGGATCTGGTACAGCTGCGACATGCCGAGCATGTCGGCGCGGTCGATGATCAGCGTGTTGGCGGTCGGCACGTCGAGGCCGGACTCGATGATGGTCGTCGCGACGAGGATGTCGAAGTCGCGGCGCATCAGCCCCATCATCACGCCCTCGAGCTGCTTCTCGGTCATCTGCCCGTGCCCGACCGCCACGCGTGCCTTGGGGCAGATCTGGCGGATCTTGGCGGCGCTCTCGTCGATCGTCTCGACGCGGTTGTGCAGCACGAACACCTGGCCGTCACGCTCGAGCTCGCGCTCGATCGCCATCTTGACCAGGTTCTCGTCGTACTCCCCCACGTGCGTCGCGATGGGGCGGCGCCCGGTGGGCGGGGTCTCGATCACGGTGATGTCGCGGATGCCGGCGAGCGACATGTGCAGCGTGCGCGGGATGGGCGTGGCGCTCAGGGCGAGCACGTCGACCTCGAGCCGCATCTGGCGCAGCAGCTCCTTCTGTGCGACGCCGAAGCGCTGCTCCTCGTCCACCACCACGAGCCCGAGCTGGCTGGGCAGCACGTCGCGGCTGAGGATGCGGTGCGTGCCGATGAGGATGTCGACCTTGCCGGCAGTGAACTCCGTGAGGATGCGCTTGGTCTCCTTGGGAGTGCGGAACCGGCTGACCATCTCCACCGTGATCGGCAGCTCCCCGATGCGCTCGCGGAAGGAGCGCAGGTGCTGGTCGGCGAGGACGGTGGTCGGCACGAGCACCATCACCTGGCGGCCGCCGGAGACGGCCTTGACCGCCGCGCGCATGGCGACCTCGGTCTTGCCGAAGCCCACGTCGCCGACGACGAGGCGGTCCATCGGGTGGGGCTGTTCCATGTCGTGCTTGACGGAGGCGATGGCCGTGAGCTGGTCCTCCGTCTCCTCGTAGGGGAAGGCGACCTCGAAGCGCTCCATCACCTCCTCGTCCTCGGGGAAGGCGTGGCCGACCGCGCGGGCGCGCTTGGCGTAGAGGGCGAGCAGCTCGCCGGCCAGCTCGAACACGGCCTGCTTGGCCCGGTTCTTGAGCTGGTCCCAGCGCTTGCCGCCGAGCTTGGAGAGGGTGGGCGCGCCGCCGTCGGCGCCGACGTAGCGCGTGACCTTCCCCATCTGCTCGTGGGGGACGAAGACCTTGTCCGCGCCTGCGAAGTCGAGCTTCAGGTAGTCGCGGGTGACACCGGCGACGGTCTTGGTCTCGAACCCCGAGAAGCGCGCGACGCCGTGGTCCTCGTGCACGACGTAGTCGCCGAGGCGCAGCGAGCTGAACGCCTGCATCGCCTGGCCGACGCGGCCGGAGGCGCCCGCGGCGCCGGCGTCGGTGCCGGTGGCGCGGGTGCGGAACAGGCGCCCGCTGGGGACGACGGCGACGCCGAGCTGGCGGCTGACGAACCCGGTGGCGAGGGTGGAGACGGCGAACCACGCCTCGGGGCGGCCGGCGTTGGCCTCGCGCTCGGCGGCGGCGGCCGCGGCCTGGTTGTCCTCCTCGGAGATCGGCGTGCGCAGGGGGACCTTGGGCAGCTCGTGCGCGTCGACCTTGCGCAGCTGGGTGGAGGTGCGACCCATGTGGCCGGCGTGCGGGAAGGTGATGACCACACGCAGGCCGCGGTTGGCGAGGCCGGCGAGCTCGTTCTCGGCCTCGGCGAACCCGACGGCGCCGAACACGGGCGGCTGCGCCTCGAAGGAGTGGGCCTGGCCGACGGCGAGCGAATCGATGCGGTCGGCGCCGGAGAGCAGGCCGGCGACCGCGGCCTTTTCGACGTAGGAGCCGGCGGGGACGTGCGCCATGGAGGCGTCGATGTCGGCGAGCGCATCGTCGGCGGCGCGGCTGACGCCGGCGGCGTTCCAGACGAGCAGGTGCGTGCCGGCGAAGGCCGTCCAGGCGGCTTCGAGGTTGCCGTCGGCGGCGTCGATGACGGGGTCCTCGGGCGCGTCGCCCGACTGGTGGGTGTCCCACCAGCCCGCGGCGCTGCCGAGGCCGATCGCCTCGCTGGCGGGCTGGAACACGATGCGGTCGAGCGGGCCGAGCGAGCGTTGCGTGTACGGCGAGAACTGGCGGATCGCCTCGACGTCGTCGTCGAACAGCTCGATGCGGACGGGGTACTGGGCCGTGGTGCCGAACACGTCGACGATGTCACCGCGGACGGCGAGCTGGCCGCGCTCGTCGGCCTGCTCCACGCGCTCGTAGCCCGCGTCGACGAGCCGGCGGATCAGCTCGTCGCGGTCGATGCGGTCGGTGGTCGAGACGCGCACCGGGGCGGGACGGGCAGCAGCGTGCGGCACGCGCTCGAGCAGCGCCGGCAGCGAGGCGACCACGACCCCGCTGCGCATCGCGACCTGGCGGGCGCGCTCGCGCAGGCCGACGCGGGCCGGCGAGGGCGCGACGCCCGAGCCGTACTGGACCGAGCGCGAGACGTAGGCGGCCGCGGATTCGGCGCCGACGAACCAGCCGGCCGCCTCCGCGAAGCGCTCCGCGTCGGCGTCGGTCTCGGTCACGAGCAGGAGCGGGCGGCGCTCGACCGGGTCGAAGTCGCCGTCGCGGGCGGGGCTGCCGAAGTGGGCGGCTGCGAGCAGCAGCGGCAGCACCGGCTCGGAGATGCGCGCGTGGCCGTTGCCCGTGTCGCCGCGCACGTCGGCGGTCCAGGCGGCGACGCGGGGGTTGTCGGCCACCGCCGCCACGACGCCCTCGAGCGGGCTGGCGACGGTCGTGGAGATGCTGGGCGGAACGGCGCTCACGGTCCCGGCAGGCTATCGCACCGCCCTGCCTGCTCTCCCACTATGAGCGGTGAAACGCTCCCAGGGAGCGTTTCACCGCTCATAGTGGGAGAGGCGAGCGGAGGTCAGTTGACCTTGTTCATGGCGACGCGCACGCCGCTGCGCAGCACGAGGTCCACCGCGGCGCAGGCGTCCGCGACGAGGATCTCCACCTCCGTGGCCGACTGGTCCCACGTCGAGAGGATCCAGTCGCGCACGGGGCGACGGTCCCCAGGGCCGGGGCGGCCGACGCCCACGCGCAGCCGGACGAACTCCTTCGTGGCCAGCGACTCGGTGATCGACTTGAGGCCGTTGTGGCCGGCGAGCCCGCCGCCGAGCTTCACCTGGAGCGTCCCGAACGGCAGGTCGATCTCGTCATGCACCACCAGCACGCGCCCGGGCGCGAGCTGCAGCTGCGACATCGCGGGCTTCACGCTGCGGCCCGACAGGTTCATGTACGTGAGCGGCTTGAGCAGCGCCACGTCCCAGTCCAGGTCGGGGAGCGCGCCGACCCCGAACAGCCCCTCGTGCTTGGAGACGAGCGACGTGCGCGTCGCGGCGGCGATCGAGTCCACGACCTCGAAGCCGACGTTGTGCGGGGTGCGGGCGTACTCGGCCCCGGGGTTGCCCAGACCGACGACGAGCCACCGCACGTCGTGCGATGGCTCGTACTTCGTCTTCTTCGCGCGCCCGAAGGCCACGCGGATCAGGCCTGCGTGCCGCCGGACGCGGCAGCTGCTGCCGTCGCCTCGGCTGCGTCGGCCTGATCGATCTCGTCCTCGGTCATCTGCTCGCCCTCGGCGTTCTTGCGCGCCTTGCCGCCACGCGGAACGGTGAGTGCGACGACCATCGTGCCCTCGTCGTCGAGGATGGTGACGCCCTCGGGCGCGGGCACCTCACGCAGGATGATCGTGTCACCCGCGTGCGTCGCGCTGATGTCGAGGTCGATCGAGTCCGGGATGTTGGACGCGACGGTCTCGATGAGCAGCTGCTGGATGCCCTGCGTGAGGATGGCGCCCTCCTTCTGGCCCGGCGACTCGCCGACCAGGTTGAGCGCCACCGTCGTGCGGATCGTCTGGTCCATGCGCACGGCCTGCAGGTCGATGTGCTGGAGGTTGCCGCGCACCGGGTGCACGTCGTAGGACTTGAGCACGGTGAGGTGCTCGGCCCCGTCCAGCTTCAGGTCGACGAGGTTGGCGCCGCGACGCAGCACGGCAGCGAGCTCGAGCTCGTTGGCGGAGAACGGGACGTTGCCGTCGGCGTGGTACATCACGCCGGGCACGCGGCCGGTCCTGCGCAGGCGGCGCGCCTCGGGCGACTTGTTCGTCGCGTCGCGCTTCTCGATGGTCAGGCTCTCTCGGGCCATGCCGAACTCCTCGAAGGTGGTGGAAGACATCGCCGCACATCCCTCGGGAGGCGGGCGACCGCGAAGCATACCGGAACCCGGGCCGAGGCGCTCCGCGGCCGG
>JAOPYS010000137.1 GCA_025964465.1 Thermoleophilia bacterium | reverse complement strand
GCGGCCGCTGCAGGTGCGTGGTGCGCCGAGGCACCACCGCCGCCGGCGACGGTCCGCGCCGGCGTGGTCCGCTTCACGACGTGGCGGGCCGCGACCGTGCGCGGCGTGGTCACTTTCGCGGTGGTCTTCGGCGGGAGCGTGCCGGTGGCACCGTCTCCGGCGACCGTGTCAGCGGTCGCGTCCGGGTCGACGCCTGCGTCGTCCGCCGCCGGGTCGGTGGCGCCGAGCGCGGGGTCGGTGGTGGCAGTGCCCGTCCCCACCGGCGTGGTCACGGGCGCCGGCGTCGTCGTGGCGATCGGTGCAGCCGCTGCCGCGGTGGTGGCCGGCTTGTTGCCGAGGAAGTTGAGGGCGATCGAGCCGGAGAAGGTGGCGGCCAGCAGCACGAGGCCGATGGTGATGCCCACGAGCCCGTCACGGCGCGAGGAGGGGCGAGCGGCGCGGGCGCTCGCCACCGGGGCGGCCGAGACCGGCAGCGCGACGCGTGCAGCGGGACCGGGCGACGGTGCGGCGGCGGGCATCGCGACGGCGACCGTCCACGCCTGGGGCGTCGGCTGCCACTGCGGCAGCGGCACGCGCGGCGCCGCGACCATGGCGTCCATCGTCGGGTGCACGACCTGCAGGGGGTCGTGCCCCCCGTGCGCGTGCGTGTACGTCGCGAAGGGTGCGTCCTCGACCTGCTCGGCAGGTGAGGCCTCGGCCCATGTGTAGCGTCCCGACACTCGAAGCTCCAGTGATGGTGGGGGAGGGGTGCCGGCAGAGGGGCGCGCGGCGCGAGCCGTGCGTGAGCGCAGGCACCTCCCGTCCCGAAGGTCCACCTCCACTGAACCACGGCCTGCGCGATCCGACAACGCCGAAGTGACGCCGAACCGACGCTGGACAGGTGGGAGGTCGCGTGGTTCGCTGGAGGGGTCCGGGTCCGCCCGGGCGCCGAGGTCGCGTGCCGGGACGGTGCGCCCCCTACCTCACCACGACGGGACGAACATGGCCACGCTCCAGCACGAACTCGCGACCCTCGCCGCCCCTGCCGACTGGCTCGGCGTCGCACCGGACTTCGCCTGGCCCGCACCCGCGCCCTCGGCGCTCGTGCACCCGCAGCCGCACGCGCCCGCCATCCACCAGTCGTTGCCGCAGCCGTCACAACCGGCACACCCGGCGATGCCGCAGGCCGTGCACCCGGCGCCCCCGCAGGTCGCCGCGCCGCACGCGCACGGCGAGGCCCTCCGATACGCGCACGCCGAACCACTCCGCTACGCACCGGTCGGGGTCGCCCCGGCTCGTCGAGGCAGCCTCGTGCGCCCGAACTCGCGCGGCGACGGCATCTTCGCGCTCGCCGCGAGCCTGCTCGTCCTGGCGATCGTGTTCTCCGCCGCCGTCGCGATGGAGGGTGGGCTCGTGCACCACGACCCGCCCAAGCCGGCGAAGCCGGTGACGACGACCGCCGCACCCGCGACCCCCTAGCCGCCGAGGTCCCGAGTAGGCTGCCGCCATGCGCACCGGCATGCATGCGGCGATGGTTCGACGGCTCTGGATCGCCGCGTACGTGATGCTGCTGTTGGGCCCGCTCGTGCTGCTGGCCGCGGCACCCCCGCGCGGCGCCGACCGGTGGACGCTCTTCGGCATCTGCATCGGGTTCGTCAGCCTGTCGACCATCCTGCTTCAGCTGGTCACGCCCAGCCGCGCGCCGCAGTTCACTGCACCCTTCGGCATCGGCGTGCTGCTGCGGCTGCACCGCTACATGGGGTACGGCGCCCTGCTGCTCGTCGCCATCCACGTCGCCGTGTTCGCGATCTACGAGCCACAGTTCCGCGCGTGGCTCTGGCCGCTGCACCAGCCGGCCAAGGCGCAGCTGGGCTGGGTGGCGGCGGTCGCGCTCATCGCCATGGTCGCCACGTCGACGTGGCGCCGGCTCGTGCGCCTCGACTACGAGGGGTGGCGCCTCGTGCACATCCTGCTCGGCATCGTGCTCGTCGTGGGCGGCACCACCCACGCCCTGCTCGTGTCGTGGTACTCGGCCATCGGGCCGCTCCACTCCTGGACGATCGCCTCGATGGCCATCGGCCTCGTCGCACTCATCTACCTGCGGGTGGGTCGGCCCCTGGCCGCGATCGGCGCGCCCTACGTGGTGTCCGAGGTGCGGTCCGAGCGCGGCGACGCGACCACCGTGCTGCTGGAGGCGCAGGGGCACGGCGGGCTGCCATTCACACCGGGCCAGTTCGCGTGGCTGCGGCTCAACGGGCGGCCGTTCGCGCTCACCGAGCACCCGTTCTCCTTCGCCTCCAGCGCGCGGGAACCCGCCCGACCGAGCTTCACGGTCAAGCGGCTCGGGGACTTCACGAAGGGGCTGCACGAGCGGCTGCGGCCCGGCGACACTGTCTACATCGACGGGCCACACGGAGCGTGGGAGCCCGCACTGCCGGAGGCGGGGTTCGTGCTCGTGGTGGGCGGCGTCGGCATCACGCCTGCGATGAGCATCATCCGCACCTGCGCCGACCTCGGCGACGACCGCCCCATCCGCCTGGTCTACGGCGCGCGCACGTGGGAGGACATCACCTTCCGCGAGGAGCTCGTGGACCTGCAGATGCGCACCCGGCTCGAGGTGGCGTTCGTGCTGTCGTCGCCCGAGCCGGGGTGGACGGGGCCCACGGGATTCGTCGACGAGGCGACGCTCGAGTCGCTGCTGCCGCCCGATGCGACGCACCGCAACTACTTCGTCTGCGGGCCGCCCGTGATGATCGACGGCGTGCTGCGCTCGCTCACGAGCCTGGGCATCGCCGAGGACCTCGTCTACGCCGACCGCTTCGACAGCGTCTGACATCCTCTCGGGCATGGACGAGACCGCGCTGCCCGACGCCGACGACATCCGCGCACGAACCGTGCTGGGCCCGCTCGGCATCGACATCGACGAGGCCGGCCCCGAGCGCGTGGTGCTGTCGCTCGAGGTCGGGCCGCGCGTGCACCAGCCGTACGGGTTCCTGCACGGCGGCGTGAGCGCGCTGCTGTCGGAGACCTGCGCCTCGATGGGCGCGTGGCTCGCCGCCGGCCCGGAGTTCGAGGCGTTCGGCATCGAGATCAACGCCAACCACCTGCGCCCCGTGCGCGAGGGGCGGATCGTCGCCACCGGCACGCCCATCCGGCAGGGTCGCACGATCGCCGTGTGGGACACGCGCATCGAGGACGCCCAGGGCCGGCTCGTGTGCGTGTCGCGCTGCACCGTCGCCATCCGCCCGGCAGGCGCGACGGGCTGACACCTGGTCAGTCGGTGAGCAGGCGGGCCAGCGCCTCGGCGCAGCCGGTCGCCTCGGCAGTGGTGTTCCAGCAGCCGAAGCTGATGCGCACGCGCGTCGAGCCGAGGGGGCGGACGGCGAACCCCGCGCCGTGGAGGCCCATCGTGACCTCGACGGCTGCGTCGCCGGGCACGTCGACCGCGAGCAGGTGCCCCTCGCCGTGCAGCGCGTCCGCGGGGACGCCGCCGCCCACGAGCACCTCGCGCACCGAGGCGTTGAGGTGTGCGGCGTGCGCGCTCGCGCGATCGATCCCGACGCGACGGGTGAGCCACCCGACGCTCGCCGCGAACCCGACGAGCGGGCCGAGTGCCTCCTGGCTCGTCTCGAAGCGTCGCCCGTCCGTCGCGAGGGGCGACCCGAGGCAGTCGGCCGGGTCGGCGACCTGCAGGTACGCACCGAAGGTCGGCCGCCACGCCTCGGGATCGACGAGGGCGAGCCCGCCGCTGCCGTTGGGGCCGAGCGGCCACTTCTGCCCGCTCACCGAGTACGCGTCCCAGCCGTCGGCGGGGTCCAGCACCAGCACACCTGCCGACTGGGCGCCGTCCACGACGAGCCGCACGCGGTCGCCGAGCGCGTCGCGCAGCGCCCGCAGCGGCGCCACGCGCCCGCTCTGCCACGACACGTGGCTCAGCGCGACTGCGCGCGTGCGCGCATCCACCTGCGCGAGCACGGCATCGACGAACGCCTCGTCGTCGTCGCCCCACGTCGCCTGCCGCACCTCGAGGCCGGCACGGTCGCGCAGGTGCCGCAGCGGCACGAGCAGCCCGGGGTGTTCCTCCGACGTCGTCACGACGTTGTCGCCGGCGCTCGCGTCGAGCCCCCAGAGCGCCACGTTCATGCCCTCGTGCGTGGAGTGCATGAGCGCCGCCTGCTCCGGCACGACGCCCGTGAGCGCGGCGACGGCCTCGCGCGCCGCACCCTGCGCCGCGCCGAGTTCCTCCCACAGCTCGGGCCACTGGCGCGCCGACGCGTCACGCGCCGCGGCCGCTGCCATCGCCTCGATCGCGACCTGCGGCATGGGACCGAGCGTCCCCGCGTTGAGGTAGGCCGCCCCGCCCCCCGTCGCCGCAGGCAGCTCGGCACGGATCGCCTCGACCTCGTCCGCGTCGAACGGCAGCGCGGGGGCGGTCACGGCGCCTCGGGCCCGAGGGAGGAGAGGAAGTCGTCCACGACCGTGAAGCCCACGCGCTCGTAGAGCCGCACGGCCGGCGCGTTGGTGCGCCCGACGCGGAGCGCGACGTGCTCGCTCTCGGTCATGAGCCACGCGCAGAAGGCCGTCAGCGCCCGTGTCGCCCGGCCGGCGCCGCGCAGTTCCGGGTCGACGTACAGGTCGCCGAACATGGAGGAGGCCGCGGTCTTGGCGATAAGCTGCGCCGTGAAGGCGCACGCTCCCTCGTCCATCCAGATCGCCACGCCCTGCAGCGACACCGCTCGTGTCACCGCGGTCTCGAGCTCCGTGTAGAGCTTGGAGCCGGCCGGCACGGGGATGCCGTACTCCTCCTCGAGCGCGGCCGTGCGCACGCGCAGGAGTGTCGGCAGGTCGTCGGCGGTGGCGATGCGCAGGGGAATGGCCTCGATCGGGCAGCGCAGCTCCCCGCGCGCGACGGCCATGAAGTGCTCGGGCCGCTCCCGGCGCGGCGCCGTCGCACCGGCCACGAACGTGCGGACCTCCTCGGTCCGACCGGCCACGACCAGCTTGCC
The DNA here is from genome assembly GCA_025964465.1 of Thermoleophilia bacterium. Taxonomy (GTDB): domain Bacteria; phylum Actinomycetota; class Thermoleophilia; order Gaiellales; family SKUG01; genus JAGQUL01. The sequence goes on along the minus strand of JAOPYS010000137.1, from coordinate 1,779 downwards.
GGCGAGGTCGTCCACCGCCTCGGCGATCGCGCGCAGCCCCTCGGCGGAGCCGGCGACGCTCATCGCGAGGCCGTCGTCGATGGCCGCGGCGCCGACCTCGCCGCTCGCGGCCGGGTCGCGCGCGAGCCACACGCGCGGCTCGTCGGGCTGCAGCACGGCGATCGACGCGAAGTCGGTCCACGCCAGGGGACGCTGCGCCGCGAAGCGACCGAGCGCCTCGGCGTCGTCCGGTCCTGCCACGCTGACCTCGAAGGCACCCATCGCCTCGACCCTACCCACATGGTGCGGGGCGGTGAACCGTGGTGAGGGCTCGGACCAACGGGGGTATGCCCCGACCGGGGACCGTGCGCCTTCGTGGCGCGGCACGCGAGCGATGGGGCACCGGACCGGGTGAAGGCGATACCGCTGTGGGCGAAGTTGCTGGGCGCGATCGGCGTGGTCGCTGCCGCGTGCGTCGGGCTCACGTTCGTCCCCACGGGCCAGGTGGCGTACGCCCCGAACGCGCCGATCAGCCTGACCGGCAAGATCGCGGTCGACGGTCACCTGACCGAGCCGCTCGTGGGGGAGCTGTTCCTCGTCGGGGTGACCGAGCGCCGGGTCAACCTGCTGCAGCGGATGCTGCTCGACGTGGCCGATCCCAACGTCGACTTCGGGCCGGAGCCCGATGACGCCCCCGCGGGCGGGCCCGCGAAGGGGGACGTCGACGCGATGTCCGAGGCCAAGCAGGTCGCGGCGGGCGTGGCGTTCGACCTCTACGACCCCGGCAGCGTGCAGTGGAGCGGCACGGGCGCGACCGTGGCGGAGGTGGGTGCCGGCACGCCGGCGGCGGCAGCGCTGCGCCGGGGCGACATCATCGTGCGCATCGACGGTGCGAGCGGCAACCGCGTCGACACCTCGGTGGAGGCGAGCCGGCTCATCAACGCGCACCCGCCGGGCTCGATCGTGACCATCGGCCTCCAGCGCGCGGGCGACCCGATGCAGGTGCACATCCGTACCGTGGCCCCCGAGCCCGGCGACGCGGAGCACGCCTCGCGCATCGGCGTCGCGCTGTCGACGATCGGGCTGCGCATCGGCCTGCCGCGCAACGTCTCGATCGATTCGGGGGAAGTGGTCGGCCCGAGCGCCGGCCTCGCCTTCGCCCTCTACCTCTACGACTCGCTGAAGATCCCGGTCGACCTGCTGCGGGGCCGCCGCGTCGTGGTCTCGGGCGCGCTCGCCCCCGACGGGCAGGTGCTCGCGGTCGGGCGCGTGCGCCAGAAGGCGATCGCGGCCCAGGCCGCGCACCGCGACGTGCTGATCGTCCCGCGAGCGAACGCGGCCGAGGCTCGCGACGCCGTGAAGGACGCGTGCGGCGACGGGTCGTGCATCCGGGTCGTGCCGGTGCGCAGCATCGCGGACGCGGTCAGTGCGCTCCGGCTCACGGACGCCCAGCTGGATGCACGCATCGCGGCGACGGCCGACGAAGTCCCGTCGAAGGCACCGGCCGGCTGACACGGCGGACTTTCGTCCGCACCGCGTTCGTGTAGCAGATTCGCGACGGTTTTTCGACACCTCACCACAAAGGTTTTTTATCCGCTCTTTGCGGGATTTTGTCGTGCCGACGGGGTTTTCTCGACCCGCTGGATCTGGTGTAGTACTCGACGTGGTGAACGCCGCTCGCTGGCTCCCCTGCCAGACACATTCGCGAGTGGCGTTCGTGGGAATTTTTCGTGGGACCCTACGTGGGTGAGGTGGTCGAGTCGTGCCGTCAGAGCTAGGTGTGCGTCAGCGTGCAGTGAT
>JAOPYS010000010.1 GCA_025964465.1 Thermoleophilia bacterium | reverse complement strand
AGCTCGGTGCCCTTCGTGCCCGCGCTCGTCGCCGCCTCGCCGATGACCACCGTGTCGCGGCTGGCCGCGACGGCCTCGTCCAGCGACATCGTCCCGGCGCGCACCGCTTCCTGCAGCCGGTGGTTGCGCTCCACGGCGCTCGCCGTGATCGCCTTGCGCGGGAAGAGGTCGAGGCCCACGTGCAGGGGCGGGTGCTCGCTGCCTGCGGCCAGCGCATCCATCGCGCGCAGCACCTCCTGCTCCTCCCATGGGGAGAGGATGTAGTTGGTGGGGAAGCCGCCGTTGGCGAGGTTCGGGGTGAGCTGGAAGGCGTTGCGGTTGCGCACGTAGGAGTTCGGGAGCCGATACCGACCCGTCGCGGCGTCGTACACGCCGTGCACGCGGATGTCCTGGTCCTTCGCCGCGGGCAGGAACTCCTGCATCACGAACCCGGCGTCGGGCTCACGCGCGATGACCTCGCGGATCTGGTCGTGGGACGTGACGAAGTGCACGTCCTTGCCGCCGAGGCTGTTGACCTTCTTGAGCACGGCGGTCGTGTCGCCGAAGCGCGTGGTGATCTGGTCGAACGCGCTGATCGCCTGGTCGGCGCCGCGCACGGGGATGGTGGCGGCGAGCGGCGAGCCGATCTTCTCGAGCACCGCGTTGGTCGCGTCCTTGCTGCCGAGGCGCTCGATGGCGCTCAGGTCGGTGAGCGCCGTGGCACCCTCGACCGTCTGGATCTTGGCGATCTTCTCGAGGTGGTACGGCTTGAGGTTGCCGCCCCCGCGGAACAGGAAGAGCGCCTGCTGCCCCTGCCCCGCCACGACCATGCCGTCGGCGCCCGTGCCCTTCGCGAGCCGGACGAAGCCGCGCTCCTTGCCGATGCGCAGGTCGGCGTAGCGGGTCGCGATGATGTCCCCGCCCGGGACGAGGCCCTTGGCCGCGGCCTGCTCGATGATCGACTGCGTCGTGAGCGGCGGAGTGCGCCCGATGCCGACGATGACGATGCGCGGCCGCTGCGACCTCGGCATGTCGAGCGTGAGCTGCATCATGTCCGCGAGCTCGCGGTCGAAGCCGGTCGCGGCGGTGCCCGAGAGCGCGCGGGCGGCATCGTCGCCGAACGGCAGCATCGCCTCCGCGGCAGCCGCGACGGGCGGGCGCACGCGCACGGCCGCTTCGGCGATCGCAGACACGTTGATCGGTCCTGGCATGCTCGGTCCCCACTTGGCGCGCCCGTGTCCACTCGTGCGCGTCGTCGTCCCTCGGTCCGTGCGAGTCCCTGCGCACGTACCACGTCCTGCCCGGTTGTCGGGAACCGGGGCGCGTCGGTTCCGCCCCCGAGCGGGCAGACCTCCGACATGACCGATCCCACAACAGTCCTCGTCACCGGAGCCACCGGCTACATCGGCGGGCGACTCGTGCCGGAGCTGCTCGACGAGGGGCTGCACGTGCGCGCGCTCGCGCGGAGCCCGGAGAAGCTGGCCAGCCGCGAGTTCGCAGGCCGTTCCGGCCTCGAGGTCGTGCGGGGCGACGTGACCGACCGGGCGAGCCTCGACGCAGCGCTCACGGGCGTGCGGTACGCCTACTACCTCGTCCACTCGATGGGCGTCGGCGCGGACTTCGCCGAGGTGGACATGGCGGCGGCCCGCACGTTCGGGGCCGCCTGCCGCGCCGCGGGGGTGGAGCGCATCGTCTACCTGAGCGGGCTGGGGCGCGACGACGACGCGCTCTCCGAGCACCTGCGCAGCCGGCACCACACCGGCGACGCGCTGCGCGAGGCGGGGGTGCCGGTCACCGAGCTGCGCGCCGCCATCGTGGTGGGCTCGGGCAGCGCCTCCTTCGACATCATCCACGACCTCGCGCGACGCCTGCCGTTCATGGTCTCCCCGAAGTGGGTGAAGAGCCGCTGCGAGCCGATCGCCATCCGCGACGTGACGTGGTACCTGCGTGCCGTGCTCGACGAGCCGCGCACGGCGGGCGAGACGCTCGAGATCGGTTCGGGCGAGGTGCACACGTACGAATCGCTGCTGCGCACCTGTGCCGACGTGCTCGGCCTGCGGTTCCGCAACGTCACGGTGCCCGTGCTGTCACCGCGGCTGTCGTCGTACTGGCTGCACCTGGTCACCCGCGTGGACAGCGACGTGGCGCAGCCGCTGGTCGAGGGGCTGCGCAACGACGTGGTCTGCACGGACCTGCGCATCCGCGAGTGGCTGCCGCGCGAGCTGAGCAGCTACCGCCTCGCGGTGGAGCGCGCGCTGGCCAAGGAACGGACCCCCTCACGCCCGCGCGAGTCGCGGTGGACCGACGCGCAGCGCCAGCCCTTCCCGGTGGTCGGCACGTTCGGCCGGATCGGCGTGGAGGCGCTGGCCCGCCCCACGCGCCTGCGGCTCTTCCCGCGCCGTGAGGAGTTCCGCGACTACCGCACGTTCGACACCGAGCTGGCACCCGCAGAGCTGTTCCGTCGCGTGTCGCTCGTCGGTGGGCCGGGCGGCTACGGGCGTCGCGCCGACCCGCTCTGGCGACTGCGCGGGTGGATGGACCGGATCGTCGGGGGCCCGGGCCTGCGCCGCGGGCGCCCCGCCGGCGAGCAGCTGCACGTCGGCGACGTGGTGGACTGGTGGCGCGTGGACCGAGTCGTCGAGGACCGGCAGGTGCGCCTGGTCGCCGAGATGCTCGTGCCCGGCGTGGCGCGCCTCGACTTCCGCATCGAGCCCCTCGACGGGGGCGGGTCGCGCCTGCACCAGCTGGCCACGCTCAGCAACGAGTCGCTGTGGAGCGGCCTGTACTGGGCGGCGGTCGACCCGATCCACGACCCCGTGTTCGAGGAGCTCGGCCGCCACGTCATCGCGACCGAGGGCGTGAGTCCGCGAGCGCGCTGAACGCACCGTCGATGCCCCGCTGAGCGCGCTCAGGTTTGTCGGGTGACGCGAGCGCGCTGAGCGTTCCGTTCGAGGTGCGCTGGGCGCGCTCGCCCGCTCACGAGGCGCTGAACACGGCGTCGAGCCGGTCGAGCACGTCGCCGAAGGCGCGCCATACATCGCGGTGCGGCACGCGCACCACCGTCCATCCCGCGGCGCGCAACACGTCGTCGCGCGCTCGGTCCGCCGCTCGCTGGAGCGGATCCTCGACGTGGTGGTCACCGTCCAGCTCGACGATCCGCCGGAGGTCGGGCCATGCGAAGTCCGGTTCGTAGTCAGGGAGGCCGGCCGCCCCGCGGACGTTGACCAGCGGCACACCGAAGCGAACCGTGAGCCCGGGAAGCAGGTGGTCCTCGCTCCGGCTCCTCGTTCCCGCGCTCCCCTGACGGCGCAGCTCGATCGCACGGCGCAGGGTGCGGGTGCCTCGTTCTCCCCGCCGACGGGCGAGCTCGGCCTCGATCTCGTCGAGGGTCGTGAGGTGCGCGTACTCACACTCGCGCAGCACGAACGCGAGCTGGTAGGGGGTGAGGACGCGGGCCGCTGCGAACACCGCCCGGATCACGCTGACTGTCGGCAGTCCATCGCACATGATGGTATCACCCGCCATGGGCGGGGCGGCGGACCGCACGAACACGATGCGATGGGCCGGGACCGGCCGGTGCCACCGCTCAGACACGACCTGGATGGATCCGTCGTGCCGGGGCCACACCCCGAGCCGGTGCAGCGCGCTCGTGCCATCGAGCGCGGAATTCGGCCCGACGGTGGCGATCGCCGCGGCCCGGAGCAGGTCCGGCGGCATGGGATCGGGGAGCGCGCCGATGAGGAACGTGTCGCCCCACAGCCTCGTCCACGTGCCGTCCGCGGTTCGACGCGAGACGGCTCGGCGATCGACCCCGGCTCCACGGAGCAGTCGCCGGGTGGTCACGGGAAAACCGGGGAGGCAGGCCGCGGCCACACGCGCATCCACCGAAGTTTGGGTGCGTGTGGGATGGGGCGCGATGGTCATCTGCACATGCTCGCTCCGCCCCGCCTCCGTGTGTGGAGGCTTCGTGACGAGTGTCGCACGGCGGTGCAACGATTTCGTGACACTCGAGTTCGGGCGCGCGAGTGTGCGAGTGCGCTCAGCGGGGCGTCGGTGTCACGCTCAGCGCGCTCACCTTCCGAGCCGCGCGCGAGTGCGCTCAGCGAGCCGTCGGTGTCACGCTCAGCGCGCTCACGTCGCGGGTCGAGCTGGCGGGCCGCGCAACGCCGCTCAGGAGAGGTTGAACGACCAGGTCTGGTTGGAGGGGCGCGAGTTGCCGGCCGGGTCGCGCGCCTCGACGTACCAGGTGTGCGGGCCGGGCAGCATCTGCGGCTCGGCGAGGGTGACGTTGTCGATGCGCCACACCGCGCGGCCCCAGTTGCCGGCGCCGTTGGTGGTGCAGTAGTTGGCCTGGGTGGTGGGCATCCCCGAGTAGCAGGAGTCGGTGCCGAGGCGGAAGCGGAACTGGATGTTCTTGCCGGCGAACTTGGTCAGGTGGATCTTGGTCTGCACCATGCCCGGCGACGTGCCCGAGAAGGCGTGCTGGTGCCAGAGCGGCTGGGCGGTGGCGCTGGCGCCGACGAGCACCGCGTTGTAGCCGCCGTCGACCTCCACGATCTGCTGGTCGCAGCGCATCGTCGAACCGTAGATCGCGAGCGAGCCGACGGCACACGTCGTCTGCCACAGGTCGTCGGCGAACCCGTTGCCCGTCGTGTCGACCTTGATCTCCACCGTGCCGCCGTCGTAGCCGTTCTGCCCGACCATGTGCGTGCGGTAGCGGTGCTCGAAGCGCAGGTCGGCGCCCGCGGCCGGGACGGACGCGGAGTACTCGGCGGCGGTCCAGACGCGGTCGCCGTCGAAGCCGGCCGCGGCGGCGGTGATCGGCGTCACGCTGGCGTCGCCGAATCCGTAGGCGTTGCCGGACGCGCTCCAGCCGGCCTGGGCGGCGCTGTTCCAGGTGGTGCTCGCGGGGCTGGGCAGCACGGCCGCGCTGCCCGTGGCCTTGCCGTTGGTGAAGGTCGGTCCGGTGATGCAGCCGCTGCTCGTCGAGGGGTCGTAGTCCACCGTGCAGATCGCCGCGCCGGACGCCGAGGGCGTGAACTGGGTCACGGTGCCTGCGGTGGTGCCGGCCAGGGCGCCGTCGATGAACACGCGGTACTGCGCGATGCCGTGGAAGTCCCAGGCGGGCTGCCAGGTGAGGTTGAAGCCGGCGGTGACCGGAGCGGCATCGGCGGGGGTGAGCAGGTTGAACGTGTCGGGCGGCGTGGTGTCGGGCACGGCGGTGGCCGTGTAGCTGAAGGGGAAGGTCGCGGAGTTGCCGACGGCGTCGTAGGCGCGGACGGACCAGACGTGCGCGCCCGGGTAGATCGAGTAGGTGCCGCTGGAGGTGGCGGACACGTTGGTGGCGACGACGTTGCCGTCGACCGACAGGTCGTAGTGGTCGACGCCCGAGCCCGTGCCGTCGGCGCCGGTGGTCCACGAGAAGGTGAGCATCCCCTCGGGCGTCGAGCCCAGGTTCGCCGGCGAGACCGCGGTGACCGCCGTGGGGGCGGTGGTGTCGATCGTGAACGTGCGGGGGGCCGGGGTCGAGGTGACCTTGCCGGCGCTGTCGAAGGCGCGCAGCGACCACGTGTGGGCGCCCTCGGCGAGCGCGGACGTCGGCGTCCAGTTCGGCGCGGTACCGGTCAGCATCGCGACGACGGCACCGTCGACCGTCACCTCGATGCGTGCGAGGCAGCTGTCGTCCGCGGCGGTCCAGGTCAGCGTGGGGGTGGTGTCGTTCGTGAATCCGCTGGCGGTCGGCGTCGCGAACGCGACGGTGGGGGGCGCGGCGTCGATGCGCACGCTCATGGAGGCGGGGGTGGAGGCGCGCGTGAGGCCGAAGTTGTCGCGAGCCACGACGCCCCACGTGTGCGTCCCGCCGGCGATCGCGGGCGACGCGGTCCAGGACGTGGCGGGCGCGGCGACGGTGCCCGCGATGGTGCCGTCGACGAGGATGTCGTAGCCCGCGAGGCCGCTGGTCGCGTCGCTGGACGCGCTCC
>JAOPYS010000074.1 GCA_025964465.1 Thermoleophilia bacterium | reverse complement strand
GCGGTCGTCGAGCGCTTGGCCGCGGGCTTCGCCTTGGCGGTCGTGCGCTTGGACGAGGCGGTCGTCGACTTGCTGGCTGCGCGAGCGGCCGGCTTGGTCGTCGACTTCTTCGCCGTGGACTTGGCGGCGGTCGTCGAGCGCGACGTGGTCGACTTCTTGGCGGCGGCGGCCGGCTTGCGCGCGGTCGTCGTCTTCTTGGCGGGCGTCGCCTTCTTGGCCGTCGTCGACTTGGCGGTCGTCGACTTCTTGGCGGCGGCGGGCTTGCGCGCCGGCGCCGTCGTCTTGCCCGTCGACTTGGACGTGCCCGAACCTGCGGCGGTCGTCTTGGGGCCGGACGTCGTGCCGGCCTTCGCGGCAGCCTTGCGCGCGGGAGCCTGCTTCTTGGCCGGCTTGGCGGAGGTGGTCCCCTTCGCCGTCGCGGGTGCCTTGCTGGCGGGCTTGGAAGCGGGCTTCTTGGCCGCGGCCTTCTTGGCGGCGGGCTTCTTGGCCGCCGGCTTGGAGGCGGGCTTGCTCGCTGCGGCGGGCTTCGCCTTGGGCGGTGCCACCTGTGCGCGAACGACGGGCGTGCCGTCCTTCGTCACGGTCTTGGGCGCCGTGGTCGCGAGGGGCGACCCGAGCGAGGTGCTGCCGCTCACCGGCAGCTGCTTCGCCTTGGCATCAGGGAGGTTGGTCATCGGTTCCTCATCGTTCTGGTTTTGTCGGATGACGTCGGACCAACCGGCGACACCCGTGTCACTCGCCTGCCTGCCCGGGCTGCTGGAGTGTCAAACTCCTGCATATCCGTGTCAGTCGAGAACCATAGCAGACATGTCAGTGACGGCACGGCGGTCATCATCGTCATCCATCCGGGTGACTTGAGGGTGAATGTCAGCATCCGCCCTCCGCCACCCGTGTCGGTCGCGTGTCGCTGCCATTGTCGGCAGGTCAGTCAACGACACCGATGAGCGCGGCGGCTGACGTCGTGCATCCACGTCCACACGTCGATTGCGTCACGTCCGGTTCCTGGCTGACGTGCGGCGGGTAGGCCGGTGTCGATGCCTTCCTTCGCGCGCTTCTCGCCCCCTCGACCAACCCGACGAGTGACCGCGTTGGCGGTGCTCTCCGCGACCGCCGTCACTGTCGTCGCAGCCAGTGACGCCCCCGCCGCGGTCTCGAAGCTGATCCGCGGCAACCAGGTCGCTCGCGAGACCCTGACCGGATCGAACATCAAGAACGGCACGGTCGCAAGTGCCGACCTCAAGCCCTCCGCGGTCATCACGACCCGCCTCGCGAACGGTGCGGTGACTGCCGCGAAGCTCGCCCCTGGCGCAGTCGGGTCGGTTGCGATCGCAGATGGCAGCGTCGGTGCAGCCGACCTGTCGACCGCATCCGTCTCGGGCGCGACGATCGTCGATGGCGCGGTGTCCGGCAGCGACGTGGCCGATGGGTCGATCGGTGCCGGTGACCTCGCCGCCGGATCGGTCACGGTCGCGGCCCTCGCAGCCGGCTCCGTGACGGGTGCGGCGATCGCTCCCGATGCGGTCACGTCAGCCGGGATCGCAACGAGTGCGGTGACCTCGGGCGACATCTCCGACGGCACGGTTGGCGCGTCCGACCTCGGCTCCGATTCGGTGACGGGTGCCGCCATCGCCCCCGGCACGGTCACCTCGGGCGACGTCGCGGACGCGGCCCTGACCGGCACTGACCTCCTCGACGGATCGATCCTCGCCGCCGACCTCGCCGCAGGGTCCGTGACGAGCACCACGATCGCCGATGGCACGATCGGCACAGCCGACCTCGGGGCCGGGTCGGTGGACAGCAACGCGATCGGAGTCGCGGCCGTGATCTCGAGCGCCATCAAGGACGGCACCGTCACTGGCACGGACGTCCTGGACGATTCGCTCGCCAGCGCGGACATCGCGGACTCGAGCGTCGCCGGCGTCGACATCGCCGACGGTTCGGTAACCGGGACGGACATCGCCGACACCTCGGTCACAGGCGCCGACATCGCGGACTCCACCATCGGAGGGGCGAAGGCAGGACCCATCGCCGGAGTCGTCGCGGGAGAGGCCACGCCCACCGTCGCCACGGGTTCGGCCATCGTGTCGTTCCCGGCGTTCGACGTGCGTGATCCTGGAAACGTCGGTCACGTGCCCGCCGACCTGACCACCTTCACCGCGCCGGCGACCGGCCTGTACAGCGTCACCGCCGACGCGACCTTCGTGAACGCATCGTGCGCCGCGCCGGCGAATTACTCCATCCAGGTCCTGGGCTCGCAGCTCACGCAGGACCAGGATTCCCACGCGACGGGAGCCCCGGGCGCGCTGGTCGGCGTGTCGACCGTCGTGCCCCTCACGTTCGGAGATGCACTGCAGGTGCGGGTGGCACACAACTGCACCTCGCCAGCCTCGATCGATGCGATCGTGCACTTCGCCTTCTACCGCATCGGCGCCTGATCGGGCGTCTCACCCAGCGCCCGACAACCGTCCGCTGTGCGCCGTGTGCAGGTCGGCGCTGGGCTCGTTGAGCCCGAGGACGCGCGCCTCGACGCCGTGGCGCCCGTAGCGGGCGACGATCTCGTCGAGCGCCGCGACCGCGGACGTGTCCCACACGTGCGCGGCCGACATGTCGATCACCACGCGCGGCGGGTCGCCGACGTAGTCGAACGACGTGACCAGCTCGCGATCGGACGCGAAGAACAGCTCGCCGGTCACCCGGTACGTGCGCTCGCTGCCGTCGGCGGACAACTCGCTCTTCACGTCGACCAGGTGCGCGACGTGCCGCGCGAAGATGATCATCGCCGTGACCACCCCGAACCCGACGCCGATCGCGAGGTTGTGCGTCGTCACGGTGGCGATCACCGTGACCGCCATCACCGCGGTCTCGCCGCGGGGCATGCGCCGCAGCGTGGCCGGCGCGATGCTGTGCCAGTCGAACGTCGACACCGACACGAGGATCATCACCGCCACGAGCGCCGCCATCGGGATGACCGCGACGACGTCGCTCAGCACGACCACCAGCACGAGCAGGAACAGCCCGGCGCAGAAGGTCGACAGCCGCGTGCGCGCGCCGCTCACCTTCACGTTGATCATCGTCTGGCCGATCATCGCGCAGCCCGCCATCCCGCCGAACGCACCCGTCACGACGTTCGCCATCCCCTGGCCGCGCGACTCGCGGTCCTTGTCCGACGCCGTGTCGGTGATGTCGTCGACGAGCTGCGCCGTGAGCAGCGACTCGAGCAGCCCCACCGCGGCGAGCGTCAGCGAATACGGCAGGATGATCCGCAGCGTGCGGAGCGAGAACGGCACGTCCGGCCATCCGGGCAGCGGGAAGGCGTCCGGGAGCGCGCCCTGGTCGCCAACGTTCGGCACCGCCACGTGCAGCGCCACGGTGACGGCCGTGAGCACCACGATCGCCACCAGCGGCGCCGGCACCGCACGCGTGATGCGCGGCATCGCCCAGATGATCGTCAGGCCCGCCGCGACCATGGGATACACCCCCCACGGCACGTGGCGCAGATACGGGACTTGAGCCAGGAAGATGAGGATGGCGAGCGCGTTGACGAACCCCGTCATCACCGGCCGCGGGACGAACCGCATCACCCGCGCCACGCCCATCAGGCCGAGCCCGACCTGGATGCACCCCGTCAGCACGGTGGCGGCGAGCAGGTACTGCAGGCCGTGCTCCTCCACGAGCGTCACCACCACCAGCGCCATCGCACCCGTCGCCGCCGAGATCATCGCCGGCCGGCCGCCGGCGAAGGCGATCGTCACTGCCATGGTGAAGGACGCGTACAGCCCCACCCGCGGATCCACCCCCGCGATGAGCGAGAAGGAGATCGCCTCCGGGATGAGCGCCAGCGCGACGACCAGCCCGCCGAGCAGCTCGGTGACGAGCAGCGAGGGGGAGTGCAGGACGTCGCGCGTGCGTACGGGCGCACCGGGTGCTGTCTGGTGGGGGAGGTCCGTCATCGCAGCGAGCTAGCGGAGCTTGTCCATGAGTTCGTGCATCGGCCCGAGGGCGGCGTGCAGCGCGACCCACGACGCGACCACGGCGACCACGAGGGCTGCCTGCACCGCCCGCACCGTCGCCGGCGCGGCGCGCTCGGTGCCGACGGCCCGCAGCGTGCCGAGGGCCAGGGCGATGACGAGGATGGCGAGGACGACGGCGGTCTCGCGTTGCACGACCAGCTGCGACAACCCGCCGCTCGCGGCGTCGAGGCCCTGCCGCATCCCCGCGATCTCGTCGCGGTAGCGAGCGGAGGCAAGCGCGAACGGCGCGAGCAGGATGGCCAGCAGGCCGGTCACGCAGCGGGAGTCGGCCAATTCACGCACGTCGTCTCGTCTCGTCGGGGGCTGGGAACGAAAACGGGCGCCGGCCCGGCGATTGCCGTGACCGACGCCCGAAGGAGTGGACCTGAGGGGATTCGAACCCCTGACCTCCTCGATGCGAACGAGGCGCGCTCCCAACTGCGCCACAGGCCCATGGAACGTCGGAAGTGTATCAGCTGCGGCGTCGGGCGACCAAGATGCCGAGCGCCGCGAGCAGCAGCCCGGCGAGCCCGACGTGCCAGCGACGCAGGCCCTGCGCGGCAGGGGTGGAGCCCCCCGAATCGCCCATCGCCTCGACGGCGGTGTCGCTCTCGTGCAGCGCCGCCACGAGGCTCTCCGCGGCGTCCCGCACGAGCTCCTCGGGCTCGGAGTCGTCGCGCGCCCCCGGGCCGGCGGAGGCCCCGGGGGTCGCGTCGACACGGCGCAGGCGGTTGCGCATCGCGCTCAGCCTGCGACCGGCATGTGGTCGAACACGCTGTCGTCCGGGGCGTCGGCCACGAGCGCGCGCGCTGCAGCCTCGGCCTGGACGAGCAGCTCACCGCTGCGCACGAACGCGCGCTGCTGGTCGGCACCCGACGCGGCTCGCGCGAAGGGCGCGGCCGCGATCGCCGCGTCCAGCTCGGACGTGGCGCGGTCGAACAGGTCGGAGACGGTGTGCACGAGCACGTCGTCCACGCCCTGCTTGCGGGCCACGGCGGCGCGGACCTGCGCGACGCTGGCCAGCAGTGCACGGCCGGTGGTGCTCGTCTTGTCCAGCATGAGCGCACCCGTGAGGGCGTCCTCCGCCGTCGCCTCGAGCCAACCGGACGCGAGGTGCACGCCGTAGCGCGAGGCATCCGAGCGCGCGGTCTCGACGCCGGTCAGGAAGGTCTCCTTGGCCGCGGCGAGGGTCTGGCGACCGACGTGCTGGCGGGCGCCGGGCACCAGGCCCGATGCCACGAGCAGCGTGACGGCCTGCTTGGCCGCCTCGTAGCCGCGGTAGTACATGGGCGCGCGACGCACGAACCACGACACCGGCAGCGCGCGGGTGTTGTCGATCGCGTGGTCGAAGCTGGTCAGGGCGCGCACGGCGTAATCGAGCCGAGCGGCGCCGGTGTCGGCCTTCACGGCGGCGGTGGCGAAGCCGACCGCCGACTGGCCGTGGTCCTTGACGAGCGTCAGCGACGAAGCCCATCCCGGAAACAGTGTCTTGCCTACTCCGAGCTGCACGGCTCGTTCCTCCCGTTTGCGTACCTTGCGAGCGCAGCGAGGCTACCACCGCCGACCGTCGCGGGGCGCACCAAGGGCGCACCCATGCCATGTCCCGCGCCCCCCTGCTCGCGCGCGCCCGCGCGCGAGGAACCCCGATCGCCTCTGCTAGATTCCCCGCATGCGCCGGATCCTGCTGTTCGCCCTCATCGCCTTCGCCTCACTGATCGCCGCCGGGTGCGGCCAGTTCGGCAAGCAGTACAAGCCCACCGGCGCCGACTCGTCGAGCTCGGCGCAGTCGCAGACGGAAGAGGCGCGCGTCTCGAACGAGAAGTTCACGGACGAGGTCAAGAAGCGCGACGGCTGCACCGGCCCCGACGAGTTCGAGAGCGAGGGCAGCACGCACACGGGCGACCCGAACAAGAAGGTCGACTACAAGCACAACCCGCCCCACAGCGGCGACCACTACGACATCCCGGCCGAGTGGGGCATCTACGACAAGCAGCAGGCGGACGTCGCCACGACGCACAACCTCGAGCACGGCCACATCGTGATCTCCTACAAGGGGCTCAGCGACAAGGAGGTCGACAAGCTCCGCTCGCAGGTGAAGAAGAACGATTACCACCTCGTGCTGCAGCCGCGGAAGCCCGATCCGAAGAACGGCGTGTACTACATGGCGTGGACCACGCAGCTGTACTGCAAGAAGCCCAGCGCCGCCGGGCTGCAGTACATGATCGACAACTACCGCGACCAGGGCCCGGAGCTGTTCACCGAGGACACGGGCGGCGGCGCCATGGGAGCCGGCAAGAAGCCGAGCTGACCCCGCCCCGTCCGGGGGCGGCCGGGGGCGTGGCCGTCCATGGCGCACCTCGCCGTGGACCTCGCCGAAGTCCGGTCGGACGCTGCTACAGTCGCTGCGAAGCCCGCCCGACCCCCAGGGAGCGAGAACTTTCCATGAGCATTGCCCGATCCGTCTTCACCGAGGCCATCGAGGACCACCTCGCGCTGAAGAAGCAGAACGTCGGCATCGAGACCGTCATGCCGCTCGCGCGGTACGACGTCGGTGATCCGCTCGACCGCTACCCGGGCGGGGCCAATCGCGGCCTCGACGCAGCCACCGTGATGGCGCCTGCCGACGCCCCGATCGACACGCCCGCCGTGTCGGCCGAGCCGACCCAGGTGCTCGTCGGCCCGTCCCCCGAGCAGGCGATGGAGGCGGCCACCGCCCTCGAGCCCGCCTTCGCCGACCGCCCCTTCGAGCCGCTGACCGGCATGGCGCCGATGCTCTCGCTCGTCGAGGACATCGATGACGAGGACGAGACGCCCGGCCAGCCGTTCGCGCCGGCCAACGCCGACGTGCTGCGCTTCCCCGGCGGTGTCGGCCCGCGCGAGGACGCTGCTGCCGACGCGCTGCCCGTGGAGATGCACGGCTTCGACAAGCCGGTCGCGACGCCGAGCGCCACCGTGACCGACGCGATCGCCCCCGGCGCCGCGCAGCTCGGCCACGAGGCTCCCACCGGCGAGCAGCCGGTGATCGTCATCGACACCGACGAGCCGCTCGTGTCCTCCGGCGCGTGGGCCGACGAGCCCGCCGCCGCCAGCCGCTCGCGCTCGCGCACCAAGCCGCGCTTCTTCGGCCTCGGCCGCAAGAAGGGCGCCGACCGCGAGCCGGCCGAGGGCTGGTTCACCGACGGGCCGCGCGACTTCAACTGGGACTGATCGACACGACCGACCCCTTGGGGACGGTCGAGGGGCCGGATGCGCATGTCGCATCCGGCCCCTCGGTGTCTTCGCCGTGCGTCCTCGCCGCGACTAGTTGCGCGGGATGACGAACTGCAGCACGAAGTAGGCCAGCTGCGCGAGGCCCGCCAGTGCGGCCGCGACGTAGGTCATCGCCGCTGCCGACAGCACCTTCGAGGTGCCAGCGCCCTCCTGCCCGCCGGCGGGCGCGAGGGTCAACTCCTGCAGCTGCACCTTGGCCCGACGCGACGCGTCGAACTCCACCGGCAGCGTCACGAGCTGGAACAGCACGCCCAGCGCGAACAGCGCGATCGCGACGAGCATGACCGTCGGGCCGAGCGCCGCACCGGCGCTCGCCAGGATGATGCCCACGAAGAACAACGGCATGAAGGCCGAGGAGCCGAACGACGCCACCGGGAAGAACGCGCTGCGGATGGCGAGCGGCGCGTACGCCTTCTGGTGCTGGATGGCGTGCCCCACCTCGTGCGCCGCGACCGCCACCGCAGCCACCGAGTTGGACGGGAAGACGTTGTCGCTCAGGTTCACGGTGCGCGTGCGCGGGTCGTAGTGGTCCGACAGCGACCCCGGGGTGTGCAGCACCTCCACGTCCTGCAGCCCGTTGCGGTCGAGGATGGCGCGCGCCACCTCGGCCCCCGTGCGCCCGCTCTGGCCGCGCACCTGCGACCACTCCTGGAACGTGCTGGTCACGCGACGCTGCGCGACCATGCCGAGGATGACGAAGGGGATCGTGAGGACCAGGTAGAGGATCATGTACCCACTGTATGCCCGCCGGCGGGCGAAGGTTCACGGCGGATCAGGCAGTGCCGGCGTCCAGGAAGGTCGCCGCGTCGCCCATCGCGTGCTCGTAGCGGTGCGGGTCGTCCTTCCACTGCCCGGGGTCCACGCTGCGCGCGGCCAGGTACGTCGCGAGCTGCGGGTTGTGCACGGCGACGCCGGCGAGCTCCGCGCCGCCACCGACCGTGTCGCCCCGGTCGATGCGCGACATGCCCTCGAGCAGCGCCTCGCGCCCGTCGACGGGCGCTCCCAGGCGGTCACCGCGATCGGTGACCTCGACCACCTTGGCGTCGCGACGGTCGGTGTAGTGCGTGACCGCGAGCCCCGGGTCGCCCAGCAGCACGGCGCGGTCGACCGCCGCGTGCACGGCGGGGTCGGCCATCGCGTCGCCGATCACCCACGCGCCCTGGCTGTGCCCGGCCAGCAGCACGCGCCGATCGCCGCCGTGCTCGGCCACGCCCGCCAGGAACAGGCGCAGCGCCTCCATCCCGGTCGAGACGCTCTCGGCGAAGTTCCAATCGGCCGGGTAGTCGAGCAGCACGGTCGAGGCGCGGTCGCCGAACTGGCGCTTCACGCCCGCGCGCATCGCGGAGGGGAAGTAGTGCTCGTCGGTGGCCGGCACCCACACCACGAGGTCGGGCTTGGACCAGTCGACCTTGGCGAGCGCCGCATCGGCGAGCTTCCGGGCGGCCTTCGCATCGGGCTTTCCGGGCAGGAGGTCGAGCTTGGTCGCGCGCAGGCGAGCGGCGGAGGGGCGAGCCTCGTGCGGCCCGGCGCTCACCGTCGGCAGCTGCTGCGCCACGGTGGTGTCGGAGCGATCGGCCTCGACGCCGTCGTGCACGCGCCCGCTGAACGTGCGCAGGACGCCGCTGAAGCCGTCGGAGATCGAGGTGGCGGCGACGCGCGCCAGCGAGGCTGCCGAGGCGCCCGGCCCCGTCTCGGTGGGCGCTGGCTTCGGATCACG
>JAOPYS010000028.1 GCA_025964465.1 Thermoleophilia bacterium | reverse complement strand
TGACGTTCCCCAAGGCCGGCACGGTCAAGGTCTCGTACTCGCTGACCTCGCCCGCCTGCCCGGCAGGACCCGAGATCACGCAGGGCATGGTCGACACCGTCCGCGCCCTCCCGGGTGTCGAGACCGTGGAGCCCGAGCTCGTCTGGAGCCCGCCGTGGACCCCCGACCGCATGAGCGAGGACGCGAAATTCATCCTCGGCATCGGCTGACCGAGTCGAACCGTCAGCGCGGTTGAGCCAGCACCGGCGAGCCCACGCCCACGCCGAGTGGTGCGGCGGGGATGGTGCGGCGAACCTCGGTGCCCGTGTCCTGCTTGAGCGGGCTGCGGCCGTTCGCGAATCCGGCGATGCCGCCGATCGTCGCGCCGATGGCGGCGAAGGTGCCGCTCGCGGCGAAGTTCATCGGCTCGTGCGTGTACATCTGGTACCGGCGACCGCCGTTGAGACACAGGAACCCGAGCGTCGCGCCGATCCCAGCGCCGATCAGGGCTCCCTGCACGCGCTCGCCGAAGTCCGAGCCCTCGTCCCTCGGTGCCGGCTCCTCCGACAGCACGAGTGCGCGCAGCTCCGGGTCGAGGGCCGCGAGTGGGTCCTGCCCCGGGGCGAGCGGCGCGATCTCGGGCGCGTCGTCGTTCTCCGCGCGGCGCGCGAAGCCATCCGCGGTCCGCGCCAGGCTGTAGCTCATGTAGCCGATCGGCATGCCGTTCCCCCGAGACGGTGCTGCTGACCGTCTATCGCAGCGCACGGCCTCAGGGTTGCGCGGCGACGCGCACGGCGAGCTTGCCGACGTGGTCGCTGCCCTCGAGCCGGCGGTGTGCCTCCACGACCTCGTCGAGCTCCCACGTGGAGTCCAGCAGCGGTACGATCTCGTGACGCCGCACGAAGTCGAGCATGTCGCGCACGTCACTGCGCGACGCCATCGTCGAGCCGAGCATCGACAGCTGCTTCCAGAACAGGCGAGTGACGCCGGCGCGCGGTGACGCTCCCGTCGTCGCACCGCACGTCACGTACGTGCCCCCGCGCCGCAGCGCCGCCATGCTCGGCTCCCACGCGACCTTCCCGAGGTGGTCGAAGGCGATGTCGACGCCCTCGGCGCCGAACGCCTCGGCGGCGGCCTGCACGACGCGGTCGCCCTGGTCGTCGCCCGATCCCGTGACCACCACGTGGCTTGCACCCAGCTCGCGCATCGCGGCGACCTTGTCCTCCGACCGCGTCGTCGCGAGCGTCTCCACCCCGAGCGCCGTGCACAGCTGCAACGCCGCCGTGCCGACGCCGCTCGCACCGCCCCACACGAGCACCCGGTCGGTGGGCTGCAGCCGCGCGCGCGTGAACAGCATCCGCCAGGCAGTGGCGAACGTGAGCCCCAGCGTCGCGGCCTGCGCGTCATCGAGGTGCTCGGGCGCGGCGTGCACGGCGGTCGCCGGCACCACCACGAACTCCGCCAACGTCCCGTCGACGTGCTCGCCCAGTACGCGGAAGCGAGGGCAGAGCGACGTCTCGCCTCGCGCGCACGCGCGACACGCCCCACACGACGCGCCCGGGTCCAGCACGACGCGGTCGCCGACCTCGAGCCCGCCCGCGGCCAGCAGCGAATCCGCCCCAGCCCCGGCGTGCTCGATCCACCCCACCGCATCGGCCCCGGTCACCCGGGGCTTCGGCACGCTCGGCAGGCCGCGCCGGATCCACACGTCGAGCCGGTTGAGCGCGGCGTGCGACACCCGCACCCGCACCTCGCCGACACCCGGCTCGGGCCGCGGCACCTCGCGCACGACGAGCGCGTCCTCCGGCTCGCCCTCGTCGACCAACACCGCGGCTCGCATCATCGGCTCCATGACCCGCACCCTATGCTGTCGGTCGATGGACGCGGAGCCCACACTCGACACCCGCACCGTGCGCGAGTGGGCGCTCGAACTCGGCATCGACGAGCTGGGCGTCTGCCACGCCGAGCCGTACACGCGCGCCGAGGCGATGATCGCCGACCGGCGCGCCCGCGGCCTGTTCGCCGACCTGCGCTTCACGATGTCGCGCACGGAGACGAGCTGCCACCCCGAGCGGCTCGTCGACGACGCGCGCAGCGTCGTGAGCGCAGCGCTCTGCTACTGGCACCCCGAGCCAGCCGTGGAGGAGCTGGGGGAGGGCGCGGCCGACGCATCCCTCGGGCCGCGCGGTCGGCTCGCCCGCTACACGCGCGACGACGCCTACGTCGCCCTGGCCGAGCGGCTCGAGACGATCGCCGATCGCCTCCGCGCCCGCGGCCACGACGCGCGCGTGCTCGTCGACTCCAACGACCACGTCGACCGCGAGGCCGCGATCCGCAGCGGCGTGGGGTTCTCCGGCAAGCACACCAACGTCATCACGCGCCGCGTCGGCAGCTGGGTCGTGCTCGGGACGCTCGTCACCGACGCGCCGCTCGAACCCACGCCGCCGATGCGGCCCGGCTGCGGTTCGTGCACCGCCTGCATCGACGCCTGCCCCACCGACGCCCTCGTCGACGTCGCCGGGGGCGAGCTCGACGCGACGCGCTGCATCACCTACTGGACCCAGTCGCGCCACTCCATCCCGCTCGACGTGCGCGAGGCGATGGGCGACATCGCCTACGGGTGCGACATCTGCCAGGACGCCTGCCCGTGGAACCGCGGCGTCGAGGGGCGCCGATCAGGCGATGACGCGGTGGGGGGCGGGGTCGACCTCGTGCGGTGGCTGCAGGCGGAGGAGGAGGACCTCGACGCCGAGTGGCAGCGCCTGTTCGTGCCGCGCCGGCGGATGCGCTACCTGCGGCGCAACGCCCTGGTCGCGCTCGGCAACTCCGGGCACGAGCGCGATGCGGCGCTGGCGGCGCCCTTCCTCGACAGCGACGACGCGATGCTGCGCGAGCACGCGTCGTGGGCGCTCAGGAAGCTCGGTGGACCGGTCGCTGCGGCTGCGCTCGCTCGCCATGGCGCGTGAAGAGCGGCGGCGCCGTTCGCAGCACGCCCCCGAAGTGCGATTCCGCGTCACAGGCGTGGCAGATCGCGCCGTCGCGCTGCAGCACTGCCTGGCAGGAGGCGCAACGTGGTTCGGTGATCGTGTCGTTCGTCATACCCCCAGTTGTGCCGGATTCGCGTCAGTTGCAAACCCGCACCCACGGATTTGCACATTCGCGCTCAAGGCGAGCACGTTTGCAACCGATGCAACCTGCGACATCGGTCGGGGCGTATCGACTGGTTCAATCGGATGCTGGACTGCTACTCGCAGGGGCTTCCGCAACGGTGACTGATTGATCCGTTGCGAACTTCCGAACCACACATACGCGTCGGCTGCCCGTGAACTCGGAGCGGCCCGTCTGTGGTTCCCGCACCTCCCGCCGAAGGGAGGTGCCAGGACCCTGCTGGTCCGCTCCGCGAGGAGCCGAACATGCAGCAGTCAGCCACCACGTCGATCTACGCCGCCATCCTGGACATGGACCAGGGCGAGCTCGAGGCCTTCCGCACCCGCCTTCGCCGCCGCTACGGCCGCGACGAGCTGGTCGCCGAGCTGCGCGACTGCGCTGCCCGCCTCGGCGCCTCGCCGACGATGCGCGAGTTCGCCGAGGATCCCGACGCGACCATCCACCCGCAGACGGTCGTCGACCACTTCGGCTCCTGGAACGCCGCCAAGCGCGCCGCCGGCCTCATGCCGCGCCGCCGCGCCACGCGCGACGAGCTGATCGGCGCCCTGCGCGGCCTCGGCGAGGAGCTCGGCCGGCGCCCCACGACCCGCGACATCGAGGCCGCCCGCGGTCGCGTCCCCAGCCGCGGCGTCTACGCCAAGGCGTTCGGCTCCATGCGCGAGGCCCTGCGCATCGCGGGCTTCGAGGCTCCCTCGCGCGACGAGCGCCTCGCCCGGTCCATCGACCACGGCGCCGAGTTCCTGCTGCGCACCGGCCGCCTCCCGAGCTTCCGCGACTGGGAGCGCATCCGGGGCGACCGCGACGAGGTCATGACCGCCTGGCAGCTCTACCGCACGTTCGAGCGCCTCGGTGGCGCGTGGAGCGCCTTCCAGTTCTCGGTCGACGAGCGCGCCCGCGAGCTCTCGCCCGCCCTCGTCGCCGCCTGAACCACGCAGCGGTCCGCTACTTGCGGAACGGCGACCGGGCGCTGGTGATGTCGTCGAAGTCGCTCACGACGTTGAAGTACTGCGACGCCGCGGTGCCGGCCGGGATGGCCGTGATCGGCGCGATCTTGGAGGCGTAGCTCTTGATCCACCCGATGTTGGGCTTCCAGAGCATCTGGTTCTTGGCGAGGATGCCGCCGGCACCCTCGTTGGCCAGCATCGAGCGCTCGGTCAGCTTGCCCACGCCGTAGGTGGCCCCGATCGTCAGGGCGCCCGCGGCGGCGGTGATCGCGCCCCACTTGACCTTGTCCCTGTCGTCGGCGCCCGCGGTCTTGTTGGCGAGCAGCAGGGTCCCGATGCCGCCCGCGGTGCCGAGCACCGCCCGGTTGGAGAAGGCCGCGTCGCGCGCCATCGGCGCCATCGTCTTGACGACGTTCACCGATTCGCCGTCGAGCAGCGGCTTGCCGATCGCCTTGAGGCTCTCGCCGATCTGCTTCCCGGTGAGCACGCCGGTCAGCGAGCCGATCCGGCCCGTGCTCGTGGTGTAGTGCGTGGCGCCCTGGATCGCCTCGTCGCTCACGAAGTTGACGCCGAACCCCTTGAACAGGTCCGGCTTGAGCAGGAAGACCGCGCCAGCCGCCAGGCCGACGACCGCGCCACCGACCACCGCGCGGGCGATCTTGGCGTTCTGGTTGTCCTTCTCCGTCTGCTTCTTGACCGCGAGGTCCTTGATCTCCGCCGTGTTCTTGTACTTCTTGACGAGGTTGGGCGCGATCATCGTCACGCCGTCGGCCACGGCCGGGCCGAGGATGGCGGAGACGAGCGTCGGCGTGACGCGCAGGGTGTTGGTGCCCATCGTCTGCGCGGTGCTCTGGAGCGTGTCGCCGAGCCCCATCTTCACGCCGGTGAGCGGATCGGTGCGCTTGGCGAGCGCCATCGCGCCGGAGATGCCGGCGTTCGCGCCGACGATGCCGCCGACCGTGAGCACGTCGAAGCGTGGTCCGTCGTCTCCGGTGCGGAAGGTGCCCGTGTAGTTGCCCACGTCCTTGGAGACGGAGGCGACCGAGCTGCCCATCGCCGACAGCCCGTCCGCGAAGCTCCAGTGCGAGCTCGGGTCGGCGATCGGCGCCTGCGGCGTCTCGCCCTCGGCCGGAGCCGGGGTCGGCGCAGCCGGGGTCGTCGTTGCCGGAAGCGTCGACGGTGTCGTCGGATTCACGGAGCCCATGTGTCGTCCCTGTCGTCCCACGCAGCGACCGGAGGTCCTGCGTCGTTGCCGTCCCGTGGGAGCGAGTGATCCGTGTGCGATGCCGCGGTGTCCAGCCGATGGCGTCGAGACCGACCCGTCCCTGCCGCTCTATCGACCCGGGCGGGGCGCGGCGTTTCAGGCGTCGACGCGAGCGCCCTCCGGAGCGCAGCGCAGCGGGAGCAGCTCGGCGTCCGGGAAGTCGATGGCCAGGGCGCCGAGCGCCTGGTCGAGGTCGTCGGGCTCGCACCACACGAGCACGGTCGGGCCGGCGCCCGAGAGCGTCGCGCCGAGTGCGCGCGTGTGCGAGGCGGCCTCGCGCACCTCGGCCAGCTCGGGCACGAGGGCGGCGCGGTGGGGCTCGTGCACGACGTCGCGCTCGAGCGCCTCCTCCACCAGCTCGGGGTGGCCGCCGACGAGCCCGCCGACGAGCAGGGCGGCTGCACCGATGGCGCGCACCACGTCGGCGCGTCCGTACGAGTCGGGCAGCGCGGCGCGGGATTCCTCCGTCGACAGCTCCCGGTCGGGCACGACCGCGAGCGGTGCGATCCAATCCGCCGCGCCGAGCGCGACCACGTCGAGGTCGTCGCCGGTGTCGTGGCACAGCACAATCCCGCCGTGGGCACAGGCGGCGGCGTTGTCGGGGTGCCCGTCCAGCTCGGCGAGCGCGTCGAAGAGCGAATCCTCGTCCCAGTCGACCTCGGCGTGGTGCCACCCGGCGACGAGCCCGCAGGCAGCGGCAGCGGTGGAGGAGCCCAGCCCGCGGGCCATGGGGATGCGGTTGTCGCAACGCAGCTCGACGCCGGCGCCGGCGAGCGTCTGCCCGGACGCCTGCTCGAACGCGCGGGCCACGAGGTTCGTGGCGTCGGTGGGCAGCGTGCCCGCACCGTGCCCGGTCACGGTGACCGTGCCGCGCCCCGCGCGCACCTGCAGCAGGTTGCGCAGCTCGAGCGCCATCGCGAGCACGTCGAAGCCCGGGCCGAGGTTGCCGCTGGATGCGGGCGCTGACACGGTGTACGGCAGGCGGGGAGTCATGCGCGCGACCCTATCGCCCGCGTCGCTCCGCACGAACGCCGCGCGGTGGTGGCGTGTTCGTGCGGAGCGACGCTGCAGGCGCGATGCGCCGCGCGTGTCAGCGCTGACCACCGCGGCGGATCGGTGCCGGGCGCGGATGCGCCTTGGGCAGGGCCCGCGGGGTGGGCAGGTGCGCCGGCCGCGCGGGGCGCGGTCGGACCGGCTGGGTGGGGCGTTGGTTCGGGTTCGGGCGGGTCATCGGGACCTCCTCGCTCGTGGTGTGCTGGAGCGCGCGAGTGCGTGCTCCGGGCTCCTGCGGGCGCAGCGACGCTGGGCGTGGCTGTCGGGGCGTGTGCAGGTCGCGCGACTGCGCGGTGAGGCGAGTGGGACCTGGGGCTAGCCGACGACGTACACGACCGGCCACGCAGTGCGCGGGCGGAACGTGTGGGTGTCGTCGAACCAGTTCACGGAGGTGGGACCACCATGCGGGGCGTGGCGAATTGCGCCGACGCCGCTGGGTGTCACCGTAGCGGG
>JAOPYS010000006.1 GCA_025964465.1 Thermoleophilia bacterium | reverse complement strand
TCGGTTGCGCCTTATCGAGAGTGGTGGAGGGATCGGCCCTGCGAAGCCACGGCAACCAGCGCATCACGGCGCCAGGTGCCACGTCCGGCGAACACCCCGTTCGCGAAGATGAGGAAGGAAGCTCCGCCGTGCGTCACCCATTCCTCGTGCGACTCGACGCTGGCCCGCTGCTGGCCGATGGCGCGATCGGCACCCTGCTGCACGAACGCGGCGTGCCGTGGCGCCGCTCGATCGACGCCGTGACGCTCACCGACCGCGCGCTGCTGTCGCAGATGCACGTCGACTACCTGCTCGCCGGCGCGGAGCTGCTGACCACCAACACGTTCGGCTCCAACCGCGTGCGCCTCGCCGAGCATGGCCTCGCCGACCGGGTGCGCGACCTCAACCTGCACGCCGTCAAGGTGGCTCGGGAGGCACGCGAGGTCGCGGGGCGCAGCGCGCTCGTGGCCGGCGCCGTCGGGTCGATCGTGCGCGGCGACGTGGAGCGCAGCGCGGCCCACGAGGCGGAGCATGCCGCCGCCTACCGCGAGCAGGTCGCCGCGCTGCTGGAGGGCGGCGCCGACGCGATCCACCTCGAGACCTTCACCGACCTCGACGACATCGCGCTGGCCATCTCCGCCGTGCGCGCGGCGAGCGACCTGCCCGTCATCGCGAGCGTCTCCTTCGACCACGAACTGCGCGCCGCCGGCGACGCCACGCCCGAGCACGTCGCGGAGCGGTTGCTGGCGCTCGAGGTCGACGTGGTCGGCATCAACTGCTCCGTCGGGCCGCACCACGCACTCGAGACGCTCGAGCGCATGCGCGCGGCCGGCGCCGAACGCGTGGCCGTGATGCCCAACGCGGGCCTGCCCTCGCGCCAGGGCGCCACCTTCCTCTACCGCTCCACCCCCGACTACTTCGCCGAGTACGCCCGCCGCTTCGTCGACGCGGGCGCCTCGATCGTCGGGGGATGCTGCGGCACCACGCCGCGCCACACCGCCGCGATGGCGCTCGCCCTCGAGGACGTCGCCCCGATGCGCCCCCGCCCCGCACCCAGCGTGCGCGCGTCGGCCGCCGACACCGCCCCTGCCCGCACGGCCGACGCCCCGACCGAGCTGGCGCAGGCCCTGGACCGCGGCGACTTCGTGGTCAGCGTCGAGCTCGCGCCGCCCAAGGGCGTCAGCGCCGAGAAGGTGCTCGACGGCGCCCGCATGCTCGAGGCGCGCGGCCTGCGCTTCGTCAACGTCACCGACAGCGCGATGGCGCGCGTGCGCATGGGTGCCATTGCCGTCGCGCGCCTCGTGCAGGAGCACACGTCGCTCGAGGCCGTCATCCACTTCACCACGCGCGACCGCAACCTCATGGCGCTGCAGAGCGACCTGCTCGGCGCGCACGCGCTCGGGGTGCGCAACGTGCTCGCCCTCACGGGCGACCCGCCGAGCATCGGCGACTACCCCGACGCGGCGGGGGTGTGGGACCTCGAGTCACCAGGTCTCGTCGAGGCGCTGCGCCGCATGAACGAGGGCACCGACCTGCGCGGGCGCGACATCGGTGGCGCCGCCAGCTTCTGCGTCGGCGCGGCGGTCAACCCCACCGCCGAGGACCTCCCGCTCGAGCTGGAGCGCCTCACGGCCAAGGTCGCCGCCGGCGCGCAATTCGTGATGAGCCAGCCGCTCTACGACATGGCGACCCTGGAACGGTTCCTCGAGCGCGTCGACCTCGGGCGCCGCAACGGCGGCATCCCCTTCCTGCTCGGCATCCTGCCGCTGCAGAGCGCGCGCCACGCCGAGTACATGCACCACGAGGTGCCCGGCATCGAGGTGCCGGACGCGCTGCGCACGGCCATGGCCGACGCGGGGGCCGAGGGCACCGCGACCGGCATCGCACTGGCACAGGAGTTCATCGCCGAGGCCCGCTCGCTCGTCGACGGCGTCTACCTCATGCCGTCGTTCGGACGCTACGAGCTGTGCGCCCACCTGCTCGACGCGATCGGAGCGCACGCATGACCGGCGCCGCGACTGACATCCGCGCCCGCGACGCACGCCTCGCGCAACTGACACCGCTCCTGCGCGAACGCGTGCTCGTGCTCGACGGCGCGATGGGGACCATGCTCCAGCGCCACTCGCTCGAGGAGGCGGACTTCCGCGGCACCCACTTCGGCGACCACGCCATCGACGTGCGCGGCAACTCCGACCTGCTGTCACTGACACAGCCCGCCATCGTGCGCGGCATCCACGAGAGCTACCTCGACGCCGGCTGCGACATCGTCGAGACCAACACCTTCACCGCGACGTCGATCGCGCAGGCCGACTACGGGCTGGAGCACCTCGCCTACGAGCTCAACGTGGCCGGCGCCCGCCTGGCGCGCGACGCCGCCGACGCGTACGAGGCGCGCGACCCCGCCCGACCGCGTTACGTCGCCGGCGTGCTGGGCCCCACCAACCGCACCGCCTCCATCTCCCCCGACGTGGAGGACCCCGGCGCGCGCAACGTGACGTGGGAGCAGCTCGACGTCGCCTACCGCGAGGCGGCGCACGGCCTGCTCGACGGCGGCGCCGACATCCTCCTGGTCGAGACGATCTTCGACACGCTCAACGCCAAGGCCGCGGTGTTCGCGATCGAGGCGGTGTTCGACGAGCGCGACGAGCGCGTGCCGGTGATGATCTCCGGCACCATCACCGACCTGAGCGGGCGCACGCTCTCGGGCCAGACCCCCGACGCCTTCTGGCGCTCGCTGCGCCACGCCCGCCCCCTGTCGGTCGGCCTCAACTGCGCGCTCGGTGCGACCGAGCTGCGCCGCCACGTCGCCGAGCTCGCGCGCACCGCCGACTGCCTCGTCTCCGCCCACCCCAACGCCGGGCTGCCCAACGACCTGGGCGGCTACGACGAGACGCCCGAGACGATGGCGGCCCAGCTCGCCGAGTTCGTCGACGCGGGCCTGGTCAACATCGTCGGCGGCTGTTGCGGCACGACGCCCGACCACATCCGCGCCATCGTCGCCGCCGTCGCCGGTCGCACCCCGCGCGTGCCCGCTCCCGCCCCGACCGACCTCGCGCTCTCCGGCCTCGAACCGCTCGTGCTGGGCGCCGACTCCAACTTCGTCAACGTGGGCGAGCGCACCAACGTCACCGGCTCGCGCCGCTTCTCGCGCCTCGTGCTCGCGGGCGAGTACACCGCGGCGGTGGAGGTCGCGCGCCAGCAGGTCGAGGCAGGCGCGCAGGTCATCGACGTCAACATGGACGAAGGCATGCTCGACGCGGAGGAGGCGATGACCACCTTCCTGCGCCTGATCGCCAGCGAGCCCGACATCGCGCGCGTGCCGGTGATGGTCGACAGCTCGCGCTTCTCCGTCATCGAGGCGGGGCTGCGCTGCCTGCAGGGGCGCGCCATCGCCAACTCCATCTCCCTCAAGGAGGGGGAGGCGGAGTTCCTGCGCCAGGCGCGGCTCCTGCGGCGCTACGGCGCGGCAGCCGTGGTGATGGCGTTCGACGAGGACGGGCAGGCCGACACCGTCGAGCGCAAGGTCGCGATCTGCGAGCGCGCGCACCGGCTGCTGGTGGAGGAGGCGGGGTTCGAGCCGGCTGACATCGTGTTCGACCCGAACGTGTTCGCCGTCGGCACGGGCATCGACGAGCACCGGCGCTACGGGCTCGACTTCATCGAGGCGACGCGGCGCATCAAGGCGCAGCTGCCCGGGGTGCGCGTGTCGGGCGGCATCAGCAACGTCAGCTTCTCGTTCCGCGGCAACGACCACGTGCGCGAGGCGATCCACGCGGCGTTCCTGTTCCACGCCGTGCGCGCCGGACTCGACATGGGCATCGTCAACGCCGGCCAGCTCGGCCTGTACGACGAGGTCGACGCCGAGCTGCTCGAGCGGGTGGAGGACGTGCTGCTGGACCGGCGCGAGGACGCGACCGAGCGCCTGCTGGAGCTGACGCAGCGCGTCGGGGGCGACCCTGAGGCGGAGGACGGCGACGCCCGGGCCGCGCGCGAGGCCGCAGCCGCTGCGTGGCGCGACCTCCCCGTCGACGAGCGCATCGCGCACGCGCTCGTGCACGGCATCGATGCGTACGTGGTGGCCGACGCGGAGGAGGCGCGCCAGGCCGCCGCGCGCCCGATCGACGTGATCGAAGGCCCGCTCATGCGCGGCATGGGCATCGTCGGCGACCGCTTCGGCGATGGGC
>JAOPYS010000425.1 GCA_025964465.1 Thermoleophilia bacterium | reverse complement strand
GGCACGGGGGCGCCGACCGCGGGCCTCGCGGCTGCGGGTGCCGGCCGGGCCGCGGCGGGCACGCCCACGGCGGCGGGCACCTGGCCCTGGGCCTGCATGGGCAGCGAGAGCGGGTTGCCGTAGCCGGAGGCCACGGGGTAGCCGGCGGTGCCGTACCCACCGTACCCGCCGATCGCCGGCGAGCCGTAGCCGCCGTAGCCACCGACCCCGTAGGGGTTCATGGCGGCTCCGGCGTAGGAGCCGTAGTTGGGGGTCACGGGGACGAGCCCGGCCGGGACCGGACCGGTGCCCGTGCCGTAGGGCACGTACCCGGGCCGCGCCTCGTAGCCGGGGTACTGCTCGTACGTCGGCGCCGGGTGCGTGCGGCGGTTGTGGATGAGCAGGCCGACGCCCGCGCCGATGCCCGCGCCCAGCCAGATCGGCACGAAGGGGAGCACGAGGCCCGCCGCGGCGCCGATGCCGGCGCCGACGGCCGCGGCCTTGGCCGTGGGGTTGCGCTGGAGCGCCGGGACGATGATCGGCAGCGCCGCGGTGGCGAGGCCGATCGCGCCACCGACACCGGCGAGGCGTGCGAGGCCGCCGACCGAGGCGACCTTGCCGATGAGCGGCAACGCCACCTTGCCGAGCAGGGAGACCCCGCCCAGCGCGCCGGCGATGGCGGCACCGATGCCGCCGTTGCGAAGCGCCGTCCGGAAGTTGAAGCTGCCACCGGCGACGCTCGAGACCGTGGTGGTCGAGCGCTCCTCCACGACCGTCCGCGGCTCGGTGCCGGTGAGTCGCTGGAGCCACGTGCCGGGCTGCTGTGTGGGGACGATGTTGACGCTCATGACGGACCCTCCCAGGTCATCCGCGGCCGCCGCACCTTCCTCCAGTGCGAGCCGCTGACGTGTCACCTGTCCATCCGTCCACGGACGCCGCGAGCCTGCAGTCCAGCGACCCCGTTGGCCGGCGAGGGCCACGGCCGTGCCGAATGCGGCCGCGCCCCGCCGGCCCGCCGCGCCCGTCAGGGCGTGACGCGCAGCTCGTCGGCCAGCTCGGCCGGCACCGCGCGGAACGACCCGACGCCCACCACGGCCGCGACGTTGGCGAACACCTCCGCGTGGCTCCACCCCGCCCCGTCGCAGTACGCACGGATCGCGGACGCGGCGTCACTGGCGCGCACGGTGGCCACGTCGCTCCACGTGAGGTGCACGTCGTCGGGCCCGATCGGATCCTGGCGCTGGACCACGAACTCGGGCGCCGCCTCCGCCACCTGCAGCGCCGCTGCGCGGAACGCCCCCACGCCGTGCACCGTCGCGACGTTGTGGTCGTAGCGCACCGACAGCCAGCCCATGTGCCGGCAGTAGGCGTGGATGGCGGCAGGCGCGTCCGGCGCCTCGACCCGCGCGACGAGCTGCCACGCCAGGCGCTGGCCGATCGGGTTGCCGGGCTCACGCTGTTCGATGGTGAACGTCTGCACCGGAGCTCAGTCGACGCGCCGGGCCAGGTGGCCGTAGGTCGGGTGCATCGCCGCGGTGGGGGACGTCGGCCACCAGCACAGCTCGACCGTCCGCTCGCGCACGACGAACCCGAGCGACTGGTAGAGCGAGAACGCGTGGTGCTCGGCGTCCGCGCCGATCACCAGCTGCTCCGCGCCGAAGCGGTCGAGCGCGGCTCGCCCCACATCGTGGACGAGCCGGCTCGCGATGCCGCGGCTGCGGTGCGCCTCGGCCGTGTCGACCGACTGGAAGCGTGCCCGGCCCTCCGTCACGACCACGCCGCAGCTGGCGGCGACCTCCCCCTGGGGCGTGAGCGCCACGAACCAGCCGCCGTCGCCCTGCGTGAACCGTGCGCGCCGCTCGGCCATGCGCGCCCAGGTGTAGGCGCGGTGCGGGCCCTCCTCGTGGCCTGGCTCGCGGTTCGCCGTGTGCACCTCGACGGCTGCGGCCCACAGGTCTGCGTCGGCGCCCTCGGCGGGGTCGAGCTCGCGCACCTCCACCTCGGTGTTCGCACGCGCGTGCGCGGCCAGCTCGTGCGGCTCGGCCACGAGCGCCGCGCCGTGCATCACTTCGTACCCCGCGGCCGCGAACTCGGCGGCGGCTTCCTCGGTGCAGGGCCCGTCGATCCCGAAGGCACGGTGCACGGAGGCGGGCTGGTCCCGGAACTCGCGTTCGAAGGCGGCCTCCCAGCGCTCGCGGTCGCCCGGCGCGGGCGGCTCGCGCCACAGCAGGAAGTTGCCCCAGTAGTGCCCCGGGTTGCCCGACGAGCGCACGAGCACGTACGGCCCGCGATCCTCGACGATCGTACCCTCGGGCAGGACGTCGACGTCGGTCGCCGCCATGAGCGACGCGATGTGCACATCGGCGTGTCGAGGCATGGCGCGGCCCTCCCGTTCGGCCCTAGTACGCGCGGCCGAAGACGACGCGCTTGCCGAAGGCGCTCGGCGCGCCCGTCACGAAGCACGCGCCCTCCTCCGCCTCGAACTCCGACGGGATGCAGCGCGGGGTTGCCGAAGTGGCTTCCTTGATCCGCTGCTCGGTCTCCTCCGTGCCGTCGTACAGCACGCTGGCCCAGCCGGTCTTCACCTGCTCGACGAAGTCGTCCCACGAGTCGACCTGCACCGTGTTGGCGTCACGGAACTCGCGCGCGCGCGCGAGGAGCTGGTCGTGGTAGCGCTCGAGGCGCGCCGGCACCTCGGCGACCAGGTCGGCGACGGCGATCGTCTCCTTCGCGTCCTGGAACAGGCGCTGCGCGACGACGACGTTGCCCTCGTCCAGGTCGCGCGGGCCGACCTCGACGCGCAGCGGCGCACCCTTGAGCTCCCAGTCGTTGTGCTTGAAGCCGGGGCGCTGGTCGCGCTTGTCCACGTGCGCGCGCACGCCCGCGGCGCGCAGCTCCGTGGCGAGGCGCTCGCACTCCTCGAGCACCCGCGGCTCCTTGTCCCAGCGCATCGGGATGAACACGACCTGGAGCGGCGCGACGCGCGGCGGCACCACGAGCCCGCGCTCGTCACCGTGCGCCATGATCATCGCGCCGATCATGCGCGTGGTCATGCCCCAGCTCGTGGTGTGGCACAGCTCGCTGGCGTTCTCGCGGTTCTGGAAGCGGATGTCGAAGGCCGCGGCGAACTTCGTGCCGAGGTAGTGCGACGTGCCGCACTGCAGCGCCTTGCCGTCGCGCATCATGCCCTCGACGGTGAATGTGTTGTCGGCGCCCGGGAACCGCTCCGACGGCACCTTCTCGCCCTTGAGCACCGGAAGGGCCACGTCGCGCACGCAGAACGTCTCGTAGACGTCGAGCATGCGCAGGGTCTCCCGCATCGCGTCTTCTTTGTCTACATGAGCGGTGTGCCCTTCCTGCCAGAGGAACTCGCTCGTGCGAAGGAACAGGCGCGGGCGTCGCTCCCAGCGCATCACGTTCGCCCACTGGTTGAGCAGCAGCGGCAGGTCGCGGTGCGACTGGATCCACTTGCTCATCATCTCGCCGATGACCGTCTCGCTGGTCGGGCGCACGACCGCCGGCTCCTCCAGCTCGTTGCCGCCGCCGTGCGTGACCGTCCACAGCTCCGGGGCGAAGCCCTCGATGTGGTCCGCCTCGCGCGTGATGTAGCTCTGCGGGATGAGCAGCGGGAAGTAGGCGTTCTCGTGCCCCGTCTCCTTGAACATGTCGTCGAGGAGGCGCTGCATGAGCTCCCACACGCGGTACGCGTAGGGGCGGATGACCATCGTGCCGCGCACCGGGCCGTTCTCGGCGAGCTCGGCCTTCTTGACGATGTCCTGGTACCACTGCGCGAAGTCGTCCTCGGGGGTGACGGTGACACCGAGGTTGGTCGCGCGGTCGTTGGAGTGGGATGCGGTGGCGTC
>JAOPYS010000462.1 GCA_025964465.1 Thermoleophilia bacterium | reverse complement strand
GGCATCGGCGCGGCGGGCTGTGCGGCCTCGGGGGCGGGGGCGGTCGGGAACGCGAACTCGGCGGGCGGCGTCGCAGGTGCGGCGGCCTGGGGCGGCGCGGTGGGCTGGAAGGCGGCGGGATCACCCGTCTGGGCCGGAGCGGCGAAGGCTGGCATCGCCGGGGCCTGCGGAGCAGTTGGCTGGGGCGCGTACCCCTGGGGAGGCTGGACGGGGACCATCGCCTCCGGGACGAGCGGCTGGGCCGGCGGCGGCATCGACGGGAGGGCGCCCTCGGTCGAGAAGCCGGTCGCCGGTGCGGCGACGGCGCCACCCTCGGCCTGGGGCCAGGGAGCACCCGCGGCCGGATCCGGCGCACCTGGATGTCCGTTACCTGACTGCACTCGTCATCACCCCTGTCGGAGCCTCGATCCCGAACCAGGCACGGAACGATTCGGCGCCTTGCCGGACGAGCAGTTCTCGTCCGTCGACACCGCGTTCCGGCCGGCCTGCGACCGCGACCATCAATGGCGTCGGGCGACCATCGCGCCGGTAGGCGAGATCGACGACCAACGTGTCCTCGTGCAGGCCGGCCAGTGCCCGCTGATCCAGTGAATCCGCGGGTACGCAGCCGAGCAGCACGTGGGCCGGTCCGCGTATCGGCATCCGGTCGTGGACCTGAACCCCCAGAGCAGGGGCAACGGATCGCAAGCGATCGGCCAGCCGTTCGGCGTTGGCGCGGGTGCGGTTCCAGACCTCGAGCCGTTCGGCTCCGGCGTCCGCGCAGGCGACTGCGGCGTCGAGCGCGGCGCCACCCGCGCCGAGCAGCACCACGGTCGCCCCTGCGAGCTCGACGCCGCGGTCGCGGATGGCCCCGGTGACCGCGAGGCCGTCGGTCGCCTCGGCGTGGATCGTGCCGTCCTCGGCCACGACGAGCGTGTTGGCGATGCCCGTGCGCTCGACCAGCTCGCTGCGCGTGTGCGCCACCTCGGCCGCGACCGGCTTGAACGGCATCGTCACGTTGCACCCGCGGAACCCGAGCCGTGGGAGGGCGCGCAGGGCCTTGGCGACGGAGCGCTCGCGGATCGCCAGCGGGACGTAGTGCGCGTCGAGCCCCAGCTCGGCGAAGGCCGCCGCCATCATCCGTGGCGACAGGGAGTTGGCCACGACGTCGGGGGTGCCGGCGACGCCGAGCACGACCGGCTGCGGATGGGGGCTCGAGGAGGTCACGCGGCCCTATCGGCAGGGACGGGCCGTTCGGCCAGTCCGGCCACCACCGACTCCAGTCCGCCTCCCTGCGCGTCGATGGTCGGAACATGCGATGCCCCCGCATGCACGAGTCTCGGCGCACGCACGTGCGTGGACGAGTCGTGCGCGCGGCCACGGTCGCGCTCGTGCTCGCGGCCACGGTCGTCTCGTCGCTGGCGTCGGGCGCGACCTCCTCCGTCGTGGTCTCGGCCGACGTGCCGAGTGCGACGTACCTCGACGTCAGTGGCTGCGCCCCGCAGACTCCCGGCATCACGGACTTCGGCGTGGTGCAGCCGGGGTCCGTCGTCAAGACGAGCGCGGACTGCGGCGTCGGCTTCGGGTCGAGCAACGACACCTCGTCCCTGCGCCTCGCGCAGTCCGACGGGGTGGGCACCGCGATGGCGCATCCCACCGATGCGTGGACGCGGACCCAGGGTTCGTCCTCCCGCTTCGCCGACGTCGGCAGTGGTGGAGGCACGACCTTCGCCATCATGTCCGCGGGTGGGGTCCGGCGAAGCCTCGACGGTGGTGTGACGTGGGCCACCACGCCATCGATTCCCGGAGGCCTCGCGGGCTCGGTCTCGGTGCCGACCGCGGCCGACGCCTGGGTCGTGTCCAACGGCGCGAACGTGTACCAGACGACGAACGGGACGACGGGGGCGACGTGGTCGGCCACGGCCGCGGCGCCGGGCATGGCGCAGGCGCGGGGCGTCGCGGCGTCGAGCGCGCTCGTCGCGTGGGTCGTCGGGTCCAACGGAGACATCCGATCCACGTCCAACGGCGGGACATCGTGGACGACGTACGCCTCTCCGACGACGACGCAGCTCAACGGCGTGACCATGCTGGACGCCAACAGCCTCGTGGCCTGGGGCGTCGGCGGCGCGGTCGTGATCACGAGCGACGGATCGACGTGGCGCGACATCTCGATCCCGAGCGGTCCGACCGTCCGGTCGGTGTGGCAGTTCAGTGACAACTCCCTCGTCGCGGTCGCGAACGGTGGGATCGTCTACACCACGAACAACGCCACCAACGTCACGCCGACCTGGTCGACGAACCCTGCGCCGACCGGCCCGGACCTCTTCGACGTCTCGTTCACCGACGCCTCCAACGGCATCGTGATCGGCCGGCAGGGCGTCATGTACACGACCAGCAACGCCGGCGCGTCGTGGACCCCCGACGACACCGACACGACCCAGAACCTCGTCGCGATCACCTCCACCGGGCCCGGCACCTACGTCGCCGTCGGGGCGGGCCTCGACATCCTGCGCACGACCACGTCGGGTGCGACGTGGTCCCACCAGCTCGCCGGGTTCCAGCCGGCGTTCACGAGCGTGGCCATGGCTACGGACCGCACGGGGTGGCGCGTCGCCGGTGAAGGCCGCATCGAACGTACGACCGACGGTGGCGCCACGTGGAGCGTCCAGCCCTCCTCCACGACGGAGGACCTGCTCGACGTGACCGCGTTCAGTCCGACGCGCGCGATCGCAGTGGGCCGGGCGGGCACGATCGTCACGACGAGCGACGGTGGGGCCACGTGGACCGTGCGGTCGTCGGGAACCGGCTTCGACCTGCGAGGCGTCGACGCCGCCGACGACTTCGTGGCCTGGGCCGTGGGCGACAACGGCTCGATCATCGGGACGGTCGACTACGGCACGACGTGGACGGTCCGCCAGACGACGCCGGGACAGACGTTCCTGTTCGTGACCACGCCGACGCGGACCGTCGCGGTCGCGTCGGGCCGCAACGGCGTGACCTGGCGGACGGCCGACGGGGTCACGTGGTCCAGCGTCACGCTCCCCGGCGGCGTGGCCACGCCACGCGCACTGAGCTCCCTGCCCGACTCCGGGCGCATCCTGGTCAACCTCGGCTCGGGCGGCATCGCGCGCTCGCTCGACGGCGG
>JAOPYS010000418.1 GCA_025964465.1 Thermoleophilia bacterium | reverse complement strand
ATCGGGCGAAGTTCCCGACAACTGGGTGAGCGGGCTGTGGCCTACTCCTTGGGCGTCCGGACTGACCTCCCCGGGCGCGCATGTGCGAGGGAGGGGACTGGAAGGACCGTCATCCGCCAGTCCCCTTCTCTATGCCCTTTTGCGGGCCGCCGGGGTCAGACGAGTGCGTCGACGACGAGCGCGACGAAGATGATGGCGAGCCAGACCATCGAGCCGAGGAAGGCGCGGCGGGAGGCGACGCGGCCGGCGGAATCGGGGCCGCCGATGAGCGGCTCGGCGCTCGCCTCGACGGGGCCGCGGGCACGGTCGGCCGCCACGAGCGCCCACATGCGGCGCACGAGGAAGACGTTGGCCACCACGGCACCGACGACGTAGACCAGGCCGGCGTCGCGCGTGATGACCGGCACCGCGGTGCAGGCGACGGTCAGCCACGTCCAGCGCCACGTGGCGCGCACCGTCGCGCGCTCGCCGTGGGTGGCGGGCAGCATCTTGAAGCCGGCAGCCGCGTAGTCCTCGCGGATCAGCAGCGACAGGGGCCAGAAGTGCGCGGGCTGCCACAGGAACATGATCGCCACGAGCGTCCACGCGAGCGGTGAGCTGACGTCGCCCGCAACGGCGGCCCAGCCGACGAGTGGCGGCATCGCGCCGGCAACACCGCCGAGCACCGTGTTGTGCACGGTCACGCGCTTGAGCGGCGTGTAGACCGCGACGTAGAACGCCCCGCCGGCCAACGCCACCCACGCGGTGAGCGGGTTGACCGCCATGCAGAGCAGCCAGCCCCCGAGGCCGAACAAGGTGACGCCGAACACGGTCGCCGCCTCCGCGCTGATCGTGCCACTCGCCACGGGGCGCACGCGCGTGCGCGCCATGCGCCGGTCCAGGTCGCGGTCCAGCACGTGGTTGAGCGCGCTCGCCCCGCCGATCGACAGCGCCAGCCCGACGAGCGTGATGGCCAGCACGTCGAGGTCGGGCATCTCCCCGCCCGCCAGCACCATCCCGGCCCAGCACGTCACCAGCATCAGCACGATGATGCGCGGCTTCGTCAGCTCGAGCCACGCGCGCCACCCGCTGGCGGCGACGCGGACCTTGCGTGCGGGCGCGGCGGGCGCGCCTGCGACGACCTGGGGGGAGACGGTAGCCACGTGGGGTCAGGGTATCCGATCCGGCAGCAGCCGGGCCCGGTCAGTCCGGCAGCAGGAAGCGGATCTGGCCGGACGTGCGGTTGTTGTCCGCCGTCTTCTCGCCGGCGATCGGGCCGACGAGCACGTCGTAGTCGAGCGTCTCGCCCACGTTGGGCGCCACGTCGAGCGGGATCTTGGCGGTGGCCTGCTGGCCGGGGTCGACCGATTCGATGACGCCGGTCAGCGTGATCGGGTCGCTCTCCTCGCCGCGAAGCGTGATCTTCACGGGCACCTCGGTGAGCTGCACCTCGCCCTGGTTGGTGAAGGGCACCTCGAACGCGAGGTTCTCGCCGGCCTTCACCTCGACCACGCCACCCGCGATGAGCGACGTGCCGCTCGGGGTCATCGTCGGTGCGCCGACCTCGCCGCCACAGACCTTGCCTTCCTTGCACTGCGTCGGCGCCTTGCCCTTGCCGCTCGGCGTGGCCGAGCCGCTCGACTTGAGACGGTCGAGCATGGTGGTGACGGCCTTGGGGCCGTACAGGTCGAGGTCCTTGGCGAACACCGAGTCGCTCACCTGCACGCCCTCGACACCGTCCTGCTTCAGCTGCGCGCGGGATTCCACCGCGAAGCTGTCGGCCAGCACCACGTCGGAGGCGACGAGCCGCGAGAAGGCGGCGGAGACGGCCGCGGCGGACGCGTCCTGGTCCTTGCTCTCGATGGAGGAGCCGAGCGCACGCTGCAGTGCTTCCACGCCGTTGGCGCGGTAGCGCAGGCTCGTCGCGAACCAGCCGTTGGCGGTCGCGAGCTGCTCCGGCGCGTCGAGCCGCTCGGCGCGGTCGGCCAGCTTGTCGACGCGACCCGACAGGCCCTCGATCTCGGCGATGCGCTGCGCGGTGGTGCCGCCGTTGGGCGCCGCGAGGATGTTCGCCAGCTCCACGCCCTGCTGCGTGGACTGCGTGGCGATGTCGCGGGTCTCGCCGAAGTAGTCCTTGTACGCGCCGTCACGCCGCGAGTCGCGGATGCTCGACACGATGAAGTAGAGGACGAACAGCACGACGACGCCGACCAGGATCACGGCGGCCACGCGGTTCCAGTCCGGCGTGATGCGCAGGCGCGGTCGCCCGGCACCGTCGGTGGAGCCCTTGCTGCCCGATCCGCCTCGTCGCACGGCGGGCAGGCGCCCGGTGCGTGAAGCGGTCGCGGTCGCCTCGGCGGGCTCGTCATCCTCGAGGAGGAGGTCGAACTCGTCGAAGTCGTCGGCGAAACCGGTGCCGGAGGAGCGGCGGCTGTGATCCATGGTGGGAAGGCCTGTCCGTGGGGAAGAAAGGGGTCATCGAGCAGGGTATAGTGGCGGCTCGTGGCGGCAGGGCGACGGGCCAGTACCGGTACCCGAGCCGCCCACGCATCCGTCCCCGAGGGGCCATGTCACTGCTGAGCACCATCGAGACGCGCATCGCCCAACTCGTCGAGGGCACCTTCGGCAAGGTCTTCCGCACCAGCGTGCAGCCGGTGGAGCTGGCGCGGCGGCTGGTGAAGGAGATGGACGAGCACCAGCAGCGCACCGTGCGCAACGTGTACGTCCCCAACCGCTTCGACGTGTACCTGTCGCGCGACGACCACCGCCAGCTGGCCCAGTACTCCGCGGCGCTCACCACCGAGCTGTCCGAGTACCTGGCCGAGCACGCGCGCCGCAACGGCTACGCCCTGCTCACGCGCCCGCGCGTGCACCTGCACCTGGACCGCGACCTCGCGCTCGGGCGCTTCGGCATCGCCGTGCGCATGGAGCAGCCCGACGGCGAGGAGCTGGCGGCGGGCGGCGCACTGCCGGACGACGCCCCCGCAGCCTCCGCCGCGGGCCAGACGATGGTGTACCAGGCCGCGGTCGTCGCCGAGGATCCGGCGCCCGCGCCGATCTCCGATGCCGTCGCGGTCTTCGGGCCCGACGGTCCGTATCCACTCGCGGGCGCGCGCGTGCGCGTGGGACGAGGACGTTCCAACGAGCTGGTGCTGCACGACGCCTCGGTGTCGCGCGAGCACGGCGAGTTCGTGCCGAGGCCCGGTGGCGGCTGGGTCGTGCGCGACCTGGACTCGACCAATGGCGTGAGCGTCAATGGCGCCAAGGTCGCGGGCGAGCGGGCCCTGCAGCTCGGCGACGAGGTGCTGTTCGGCAACGCCCCGGTGCGGTTCGACCGGTGGGCTCCGGGGGGCGAGGACTGACATGGACGTCCAGGCCCTCCTGCTCGCCGGCCAGGTGCTCGTGGTCGCACTCGTCTACCTGTTCGTGTGGCGCGTGGTGCGCAGCGCGCGCGGCGGGCTGCTCGGCGACACGGTGACGGCGCCCCGGCGCGGTCGAGGGAAGGGCGCCGCACCCGCGCCGATGTCGATGGCCTCCCAGGAGTCGACGATCATCCCGGTCGCCGACGTGCAGGCCGCGCGCCGCTCCGCAGGCCTCGCCGATCCTCGCCTCGTCGTGCTCGAGAGCGACGTGCTGCGCGCCGGCATCCCCTTCACGGTCGGGGGCGGGCTCACCATCGGCCGCGCCGCCGCCAACGACGTCGTGCTCGATGAAGGCGTCGTCAGCGGTCGCCACGTGCGCATCGTCCCGCCGGGCACCGTGGTGGACGAGGGCTCGACGAACGGCACGCTCGTCAACGGCCGCCCCGCGCAGGGTCGCGTCGCGCTGCGCGACGGCGATTCGCTGCAGGTCGGCTCCACCGTCTTCCGCTACGAGGCGCCGCGATGAGCGCGATGCTCGAGATGCCGCACGCCGCCCAGACCGACGTGGGTCGCCGCCGCGAGCACAACGAGGACGCCCTCGTCGCACGGCCGCCGCTCATCGCGGTCGCCGACGGCGTGGGCGGCTCGGCGAAGGGCGAGGTCGCCTCGCAGCTCGCGCTCGACACGTTCGTGGAGCGGGTGGCGGCGGTGTCGACCGCACGCACCGCGCGCGAGGCCACCGAGGCCATGGAGACCGCGGTGCTCGCCGCCAACACCGCCGTGCACGAGGCGCAGCTGCGCGACGACCAGCTGCGCGGCATGGCGACCACGCTCACCGCGGCGGTCGCGCGCGACGGCGGCGAGGTCGTCGTGGGGCACGTCGGCGACTCGCGCCTCTACGTCGTCTCCGCCGCGGGCGCGCGCCAGGCGTCGTCGGACCACTCCGTGGTGGCGGAGCTGGTGCGGTCCGGTCGCCTGCCTGCCGAGGAGGCCGCGCACCACCCGCAGCGCAACGCGATCACGCGCGCGCTCGGGCCCGAGCCCGACGTCACCGTCGATGCGTTCACCATCCACGTGGGGCCCGGCGACTGGCTGCTCACGTGCAGCGACGGGCTCACCGAGCACGTCGCCGACGGCGAGCTCGCGCGCGCCCTGCTCGAGGACGGGCGTCGCCCGGCTGCCGCGCTGGCCCGCCTCGTCGACCTCGCCAACGAGCGTGGCGGCACCGACAACATCAGCGTCGCCATCATCCAGCCCGTGCCGAGCGACGTGAGCGGCGAGCTGAGCATCGAGGCGCTGCAGACGGCAGCCGCGAGCACGTCGCAGATCACCATCCCGGAGGTGAGCGACGCGCCCGCCGAGCGCTCCGGCCCGCTCCCCGCGGTCGACCTCGCCACGGAGCCGATGCACCACGACGAGGAGCTCGCGCAGGCGCGCGGGCGCTCTTCCACGCGCGGCCGCACGATCG
Source organism: Thermoleophilia bacterium (assembly GCA_025964465.1). Taxonomy (GTDB): domain Bacteria; phylum Actinomycetota; class Thermoleophilia; order Gaiellales; family SKUG01; genus JAGQUL01. The sequence goes on along the minus strand of JAOPYS010000418.1, from coordinate 142 downwards.
CAGTGCTCGGGCTGGTCCTCGTGCTGGCCGCCGTCGCCGGCGCCTTCACCTGGTCGCAGTCCTACTTCCTGATCGAGCGCCAGGACGGCACGGTCGGCGTCAACCGCGGCTTCCCCTTCGCGCGCCTCGCCTCCCCGCACCG
>JAOPYS010000406.1 GCA_025964465.1 Thermoleophilia bacterium | reverse complement strand
CGACTACACGGCGATCGGTGACACGGTCAACGTGGCCGCGCGCCTGGAGGCGGCCACGAAGGAGGCGGGCTGCGACGCCCTCGCCTCCGCGTCGACGCTCGCGCTGCTGGCCGACGACCCGGAGCTGCGCGGGCTCGAGCGCGTCGGCGACATCACCGTGAAGGGTCGCCGCGCGCCGGTCGACGCGTACCGGCTGGCACGCCCGGAGCCGGCGGCGGTCTCCCACGACGATGCCGCGGAGCTCGCGGCCTGAAGGCGAACGGGCCGCTCCTGGCGTTCGTCGCGTTCGGCCTCTACGCCGGATGCTGGTCGGCCACGCTGCCGGCGCTGCGTGACGGCGCCCACGCGAGCGATTCCATGATGGCGGTCGCGATGGTGGCCACGGGGGCGGGCGCCGCACCGGCGATGATCCTGTCCGGCCCGGCGCTCGACCGGCACGGCGGGCGCGTGGTCGGCATCGCGCTCGTGCTGCTCGCCGTCACGGCGTGGGTGGCCACGCTCTCCGGGTCGCCGGCCGCGCTCGTGGCGACCTTCGTGGCCGTCGGGTTCGCCGCCGGGGGCACCGACATCGCGATGAACGCCGCGGTGTCGCACGCCGAGGAGGGCGGGCGGCCGCTCATGAACCTCGCCCACGCGCTGTTCTCGGTCGGGGCCGCGGCCGGCGGGGCGCTCGGTGGGCTCGGGCGCGAGGTCGGCCTGGGCGCACCGACGGTGATGGGCGGGCTCGCGCTGCTGCTGCTGGCGGTCGCCGGCACCAACCGCGGCTCGTCGAGCGGGGCGCACGTCGGCATTTCGACGCCCGGCCGCAGCACGCCGCGCATCACGCGGTTCCTCGTCGGCATCGGCTCGCTCGTCGCGCTGGCCTTCCTCGTGGAGGGGTCGATGTTCTCGTGGGGGGCCATCCACCTCGTCGACGACTTCGGCGCGTCGCCGGGCCTGGCCGGTTTCGCCGTCGCGCTGTTCTACGCCGGGTCGGTGGCCGGGCGTATCGGCGCGCACCTGCGCGGCGCGAGCATCCCGCCGGCCCTGCTCGTGGGCTGCAGCGGCGTCGCGGCCGCGATCGGCGCGGCCGTGCTCGCGTGGTCGCCCGCAACGGCGCCCGCCGTCGCGGCGTGCCTGCTGCTGGGCGTCGGCACCGCCGCGGTCGCCCCGACCCTCTACGGCATCGCCGGGGCGGGGGCCGGCGACGCGCGCGGCGCCTCCATCTCGACCGTCGCGCTCGTCGGCTACTCGGGGTTCCTCGTCGGGCCGCCCCTCATGGGCCTCGTCGCCGACGCCGCGAGCCTGCGCGCCTCGTTCGCCGGGATCGCCGTCGCCGGAGCGGCGCTGGCCATCGGCGGCTCGCTCGCGCTGCGCGGTCGCGCGCCCGTGGAACCCGCGGACGGCAACGCACCGCCCGCCTGACCCGATGTACGGGGTGTGGGCCGCCCGGGACGGCGGCCCCGGGGACGAGGGCGACGCATGACCACCCGCATCGGGGCCACCAACACGTTGTCGACCGTGCTGCCCGTGGCCGGGCTGGGTGCGGTCGCGGTCGCGGCCGGCACCGTGGTCGCGCGCCGCGGCGGCGGGGCAGCCACCATGGGTCGCCTGCTGCAGGTCGGCGGCCTCGCCGCCCTGGGCGCCGCACTGCTCACCGGGTGCGCGCGCACGCCGGGCGTCGCACCGACGCCCGCCACCGGACCGACGCCGACGCCGACGCCGCCACGTCCTGCTCCCGTCCCCGAACCCGAGCCCGGCCCCGGCCCCACCCCGCCGGGCCAGCAGGGCAGCGACCTGCGCATCGCCCAGCTCAACGCGCACAACTTCTTCGACACGGTCGACCAGCCCCGCGTGCAGGACGACGTGCTCACGCCCGAGCAGTACTCGACCAAGCTCGCCAAGCTGTCGCTCGCCATCCGCGACGTCATGGCAGGCCCCGACATCATCGCGATGGAGGAGGTCGAGAACGAGGGCGTGCTGCGCGACCTGGCCGCGCGCCCGGAACTGGCCGCGCTCGGCTACCGCCCCCTGCTCGTCGAGGGCGCCGACCCGCGCGGCATCGACGTGGGCTACCTGTACCGCCCCGCCCGGGTGGGGCTGGTCTCCTCCGCCCAGCTCAACACCACCTTCACGTCGCCCACGGGTCGCGCGGTGAAGCTGTTCACCCGTCCGCCGCTGGTCGCCACCTTCCGCCCCGTGGGCCAGGGCGGCGCCGCCGACGCGACCGGGGGCGCCGACATCACCCTCGTCGCCAACCACTTCACCTCGAAGCTGCAGGGCGCGGACGGGGCGCTCAAGCGCCTGCGCCAGGCGACCTTCGTCGCGTCGATCGCCGACGGGAAGGCTGGCGTGGCCAACCTCGACCCGGCTCGCACGATCGTGCTCGGCGACTTCAACGAGGGCGTCGGCGAACCCGGCTACCGCGTGCTGACCGGGCAGGACGGCGGCGGCACGGCCCGCACCAACGTCGCCGACCGCCTGCCCGAGGCCGACCGCTACAGCTACCGCTCCGGTCGCACGCGCACGCTGCTCGACCACGTGCTGCTGACGCCGACGCTCGATGCGGCGGTGTCGGCAGTGCACATCCCGCACATCGACTCCGATCCCAGCGAGACGCGCGCGACCGACCCCACGACGCCTGAGCGCGTGAGCGACCACGACCCGGTGCTCGTCGACCTGCACGTGTGACAGACCGCCCCGCGGATACCTCCGGGGCATGGGGCCGCTCGCACAGCTTCGGACGATCGCACTGCTGCTCGGATGCGCGGCAGCCGCGGGCGGGTGCGCGGCGGCATCCGCCGGTGAGCGCGAGGCGACTGCGCGACCACGCGGGCCGGTGCCCACCGGAGCGGGCGCTGACGGTCCGCGACGACTTCGCGAACGGCGACGAC
>JAOPYS010000395.1 GCA_025964465.1 Thermoleophilia bacterium | reverse complement strand
GACGCGAAGATGATCGGGATGACGCCCGCCATGTTCACGCGCATGGGCAGGTAGGTGCTGCCGCCCGAGGTCATCTTGCGACCGACCATGCGCTTGGCGTACTGCACCGGGATGCGGCGCTGGCCCTCCTGGATGAACACCACCGCTGCGGTGATGGCCACGAGCAGGACGGGCACCGCCAGGCGCGTCAGCACCGGCAGCTGCATCCACGTCTGCACGCCCGGGACGATGCGGGAGATGATCGAGGAGAAGATCAGCAGCGACATGCCGTTGCCGATGCCGCGCTGCGTGATCAGCTCACCGATCCACATGAGCAGCGCCGTGCCGGCGGTCATCGACACGACGAACAACAGCATGCGCGCGATGCCGCGCACGGACGCGACCTCGAAGTCGGCGGGCAGGAGCCCGTCGCCGTTGCTCGCCTTGAGCACGAAGAAGAAGCCGATCGACTGGAACGCCGCGAGCGCGATGGCGAGGTACCGCGTCATGCGGTTGATCTTCATGTAGCCCGTCTCGCCCTCCTTCTGGAGCTCGGCGAGCTGGGGCACGACCACCGTCATGAGCTGCGTGATGATGCTCGCGGTGATGTACGGCATGATGCCGAGGCCGAAGATCGCGGCCTTGCCGAGACCGCCGCCCGTCCACAGGTTGAGGAAGTCGAAGACGCCGCCCTTGAGCGCGTCGTCCAGGCCGCCGCTGGAGATGCCTGGCACCGTGATGAACGACCCGAGGCGATAGATCGCCAGCAGGACCAGGGTGAAGATGAGCTTCTTGCGAAGCTCCGGCACGCGAAAGACGTTGCCGAGCGCACTGAACGAGATGGTTCCCATGGCGGCGAGCCTAACGGACGGGGACGCGGTCGGTCAGAACTCGATGTTGGAGCCGAGCGAGACGACCCGGTCGTCGGGCAGGAAGAAGTAGCGATCGGCGCTCGTGGCGTGGCGTGCCATGGTCGCGTAGAGCTCCTTGCGCCACCGCACCATGCCGGGCCTGGAATCGGGGACGTGCTGCACCGAGCTGAGGAACCACGTGGCGGTGTCGAGCTCGACCTCGAGGCCCATCGCCGCCAGTCCCTCGAGCGCGCGCGGCACGTCCGGGTCCTCGTGGTAGCCGAACGTCACCTCCACCAGGTCGATGCCGTCGTCGGGCACTATCACCGTGTCGATCGCCAGCCGCTCGGCGTCGTCGACGTACGGCACGTCGGCCACCCGCACGTGGACGACGAGCACCTGCTCGTGCAGCACGTGGTTGTGGATGACGTTGTAGCGCAGGGCCAGGGGAACCCGGTCCGAGCTCGCGTTGAGGAAGATGGCGCAGCCGCGCACGCGGTGGGGCGGGTCGGGGTCGGCCGCGAGGTCGAGCACGAACTCGGGCAGCAGCCCCTCCTCGGCGTGGCGGATGACCGAGACCCGCGCGCGCCCGCGCCACCACGTGGTCAGGAGCGTGAACACGACGGCGCCGATCGCGAGCGGGAACCAGCCGCCGCTGGCGATCTTGGAGACGTTGGCGGAGAAGAACGACAGGTCGACGACGAGGAACAGCGCAGCTCCGCCGACGGCCAGCCAGCGGGGTCGCCCCCACAGCTTTCGCACCACCACGAAGAACAGCACGGTGTCGATGGCGAGGGTGCCGGTGACCGCGATGCCGTACGCGGACGCGAGGTTGGTGGAGGAGCGGAAGCCCAGGACCAGGCCGAGCACGGCGGTCAGCAGGATCCAGTTCACGGCCGGCACATAGACCTGCCCTATCGCGTCGTCGGACGTGTGGCGGATGAGCAGCCGCGGCAGGAACCCGAGCTGCACCGCCTGCCGCGTCACGGAGAAGGCGCCGGAGATGACGGCCTGCGAGGCGATCACGGCCGCGAGCGTGGCGAGCAGCACCAGCGGCAGCTCCAGCCACCCGGGCGCGAGGTGGAAGAAGGGGCTCTCGACGGTCGAGGGGTCCGACAGCAGCAGCGCGCCCTGGCCGAGGTAGTTGAGCAGCAGCGCGGGCAGCACGAACAGGAACCACGAGCGCTGGATGGGGCGTCGCCCGAAGTGCCCCATGTCGGCGTAGAGCGCCTCGGCGCCCGTGACCGCGAGCACGATGGAGCCGAGCGCGAGGTAGGCCGTGCCGGGGCTGTGGACGATGAACTGCACGCCGTAGCTCGGGGTCAGGGCGCGCAGGATGCCGGGCGAGCGCACCACCTCGACGAGGCCGAGGATGGCCATGGTCGAGAACCACAGCACCATGACGGGGCCGAACATGCGCCCGACCACCTCCGTGCCGAACCGCTGGATCGCGAACAGCCCGAACAGGATCACGACCGCGATGGGCACGACCGCGGACGCGAAGGAGGGCGACACCACCTCCATCCCCTCCACCGCCGAGAGCACGGAGATGGCCGGCGTGATCATGCCGTCGCCGTAGAAGAGCGCGGCGCCGAAGATGCCGAGCGCGACGAGCCCGTGCTTCACGCGCGGGTTCGAGAGCGACACGCGCTGCACGAGCGAGATGAGCGCCATGATGCCGCCCTCGCCCTCGTTGTCGGCGCGCATGATCAGCGTCACGTACTTGAGGCTGACGATGACCATGATCGACCAGAACACGATCGACAGCACGCCGTAGACGGTGGCCGGCTCGATCGCCAGGCGGTGGTGGCCGTGGAACGTCTCCTTGAGCGCGTACAGCGGGCTCGTGCCGATGTCGCCGAACACGATGCCGACCGTGCCGAGCATGAGCGCCAGCATCCCGCCGTGCGCCCCGTGCTCGCGCCGCTCCTCGGCGTGCTCCGCCTGCACCACCCGCTCCGGCTCATCACCAGGCATCGCCGTCACCTCGACGACGTCCTTGCCCCCCACCTGTTCCTCGTCACTCATCAACCCCACCTACCCCGTCACTCCCACTCCCACCACCCACCCCCCAGAATTGACACGACGCCTCGCCGCAGACGAGCGGTGGTGTGCGAAGCGGCGGATCGGAAGGCTCTGAGCGGCACGGATGCCGCGAAGGAGGCGAGCGGCGGCGGGCAGGATGCCCGCAGCGAGCCGGGCCTTCGATCCGCCGCTTCGCATGCCGCCGCGCCCCCAGAAGACACCAAGGGCCCGACTGACGTCAGGCCCCCGATGGAATCACATGATCTCGCGAGGTCAGGCCTCGTCGGTCGCCTCGGGCTCCTCGGCCTTCGGCTCAGCCTTCTCGGCCTTCGCAGGCGTGGCGTCGCCGCCACCCTTGCCGGCCTCGTACGCCGCCTGCTTCTCGAGCTTCGCCGCGTGCCGACCGTGGGGCTTGGGACCCTCGATGATCGTGACGGTGCCGCCGGCGGCCTCGATCTTCTCGAGGGCGCTCGCGCTCACCGCGTGCGCGGTGACGCTCAGCTTCACGCCGAGCTCGCCGCGACCGAGGATCTTCACCTTGTCGCGCAGGTGCTTGAGCACGCCCGCCTGCTTGAGCAGCTCGGGGGTGACCTCCGTGCCTGCCTCGAACTGGGCGAGCTGCTCGACGTTCACCGGCTGGGTGAACGTGCGGAAGGGGCCCATGGGCATGGACATCTTCTTGTTCGAGCCGCGCAGCTTGGAGACGCGCATGTAGATCGGCATCTGGCCACCCTCGAACCCGACGCGGACGCCGCCGCCCGAGCGCGAGTTCTGGCCCTTCATGCCGCTACCGGACGTCTTGCCGGTGCCGCTGCCGGGGCCGCGACCCACGCGCTTGCGCGCCTTGGTCGCGCCCTTGGCGGGGCGCAGGCCGTGCAGGCCCATGTCGTTCAGGTCGGTCGTAGAAGCCATGTCAGGCCTCCTTCGCTTCCTCGATGCGGACGAGGTGGTTGACCAGCCGCAGCTGACCCTCCAGCACGTCGGTCCGCTCGCGGATCGTGATGTCGTTGATCTTGCGCAGGCCCAGCGTGTCCAGCGTCGCGCGGTGGCGCGGCTTCTGGCCGATGCGGCTGCGGGTCTGGGTGATCTTCAGCTTGGTCGCCATGCTCATGCGTCCTCAGGGGTCTTGGTGACAGCATCCGTGCTGTCGTCCGGAACGAACGCACCGGGGGAGAGCGGCGCGTCGGCCGCCTTCTCCTCGTCGGTCGGGGCGGTCTCCGCGGCCTCGTCCATCACCGCGGTGACGGCCTGCGTGTCGCCGGCCAGCTCGGCCTCGTGCGCCGCACCGGCCGCTGCGGTCTCGGCGGCGCTCGCCTCGACGAGTGCGCCACCCTCCTGGAGCGCCCACTGCTTGGCGGTCACGCCCACGTGGCCCGTCTCCGCGCTCCACGTCAGTCGTGCACCGAGCACCTCGGCCACGGTCTTGCCGCGCAGCGCGGCGATCTCGGCCGGCATGCGCAGCTGCTCGATCGCGTTGACCGTCGCGCGCACCATGTTGATCGGGGTGCGCGTGCCGAGGCACTTGGTGAGGATGTCCTTCACGCCGCCGAGCTCGAGCACGGCTCGCACGCCGGCACCGGCGATGACGCCGGTACCCTCGCTGGCCGGGCGCAGCACCACGTGGCCGGCGCCGTAGTGGCCCTCGACCGGGTGCGGGATCGTGTTGCCGACCTTGGGGATGCGCATGATGTTCTTGCGCCCCTCCTCCAGGGCCTTGGAGATCGCGACCGGCACCTCGTTGGCCTTGCCGTACCCGACGCCCACGTGCTCGATCTCGTCGCCCACGACGACGAGCGCCGTGAAGCTGAAGCGTCGACCGCCCTTCACGACCTTCGACACGCGGTTGATCTGGACGACGCGCTCCTGGAGCTCGCGACCGTTGTACGTTCCTGCTCGGCTCTCAGCCATGAGTAAGTACCAGCTTCCTTCTTAGAACTTCAGGCCGCCCTCGCGGGCCGCCTCCGCCAGCGTCTTCACGCGGCCGTGGTAGAGGTAACCGCCGCGGTCGAACACCACGGTCGTCACGCCGGCAGCCTTCGCCCGCTCGGCGACGAGCGCGCCGACCTTGGAGGGCCGCTCGTCGCGGTTCGTGCTGCGGATCGAGGCGTCCTGCCACGACGCCGCGGCCAGCGTGCGGCCGGCGCGGTCGTCCACGACCTGGGCCTCGAGGCCCTTGTTGGAGCGGTGCACGACCAGCCGCGGGCGCTCGGCGGTGCCGGCGACCTTGTTGCGGAGGCTCATGTGGCGCCGCTTGCGCAGCTGCTCTGGTGTTCGCTTGCTCATGGTGTCGTCTCTGCTTCGCGTTGAACTGTCGTGCCTACTGGGCGCGCTTGCCGACCTTGCGGCGGATGTGCTCACCCTGGTACTTGATGCCCTTGCCCTTGTAGGGCTCCGGCGGGCGCAGTGCGCGGATCTTGGCGGCTTCCTCGCCGACGACCTGCTTGTCGATGCCGACGATGGCCATCTGGTTCGGCGCGATGACCTTGAACTCGATGCCGTCCGGCGGCGTCAGCACCACGGGGTGCGAGAAGCCGGCCGACAGGTCGATGTCCGAGCCCTTCGCCACGAAGCGGTAACCGACGCCCACGATCTCGAGGCGCTTCTCGTAGCCGTTGGTCACGCCCTCGACCATGTTGGCGAGGAGCGACCGCGACAGGCCGTGCAGGGCGCGGTGACGCGGGCGGTCGGTCGGGCGGGTCACCGTGAGGGTGCCCTCCTCGATCACGACGCCCATGTCGGCGTCGAGCAGCTGCGTGAGCGTGCCCTTGGGACCCTTCACGGTGACGACGTTGCCGGCGTCCACCGAGATCTCGACCCCTGCGGGGACCGGGATGGGGAGCTTTCCGATGCGTGACATTTCGTTTCCTTCTCTCGCAGGCCTCGTGCTACTACCAGACGTAGCAGAGGACCTCGCCGCCGACGTTGTGGCCGGACGCTTCCTTGCTGGTCATCACGCCACGCGAGGTCGACATGATCGCCACGCCCAGGCCACCGAGCACCTTGGGCAGTCGCGAGCTGGGGGCGTACTCACGCCGACCCGGCTTGCTCATGCGGCGGATGCCGGTGATGACCTGCTTGCGGTCCTGCGTGTACTTGAGCTTGACGACGAGCACCTTGCAGTAGTCGCCCTGCTCCACCGAGTAGTCCTCGATGTAGCCCTCGCGCTTGAGGATGCGGGAGATGTTCTCGAGCAGCTTGCTGCTCGGCATCGCCACCTCGTCCTTGAGCGCGCGGCTGGCGTTGCGGATGCGCGTGAGCATGTCACCCACGGTGTCATTGACCTGACCCGTGTAGCGAACGTCACTGATGTCGATGGTCTGCTTCATGCTGGCCTCACCAACTCGCCTTCGTCATACCGGGGATCTGACCCTTGTGCGCCATTTCGCGCAGGCAGATCCGGCAGAGCCCGAACTTGCGGAACACGGCCTTGGAGCGACCGCACATGCGGCAGCGGGTGTAGCCGCGAACCGCGTACTTGGACGGACGAGCCGCCTTGACCTTGAGCGATGTCTTCGCCATGAAAAGTCCCTACTCCCTTACGCCTGCTGGCCCGGCTTGACGAACGGCATGCCGAACTTGTCGAGCAGCGCCTTCGAACCTTCGCGCGACCCGTTCTTGATGGTCAGGACGACGTCCAGGCCACGGGTGGTGTCGACGGTGTCGTAGTCGATCTCCGGGAAGATCGTCTGCTCCGTGATGCCGAGCGAGAAGTTGCCCTGCTTGTCGAAGGCGGTCGCCTTGATCCCGCGGAAGTCGCGGATGCGCGGCAGCGCGATCGTCAGCAGGCGGTCGAGGAACTCGTACATCCGCTCGCCGCGCAGGGTCACCTTGGTGCCGATGGGCATGCCCTCGCGCAGCTTGAACGTCGCAACGGAGATGCGCGCCTTGGTCTGCACGGCGCGCTGGCCGGCGATCAGCGAGAGCTGCTCCACGGCCGCGTCGAGCAGCTTGGAGTTCACCTTCGCATCGCCGACGCCCATGTTGAGCGTGATCTTCTCGATCCGCGGCACCTGCATGACGGAGTCCAGGCCCAGCTCCTCCTTGAGGGCGGGTCGGATCTCGTCGTTGTACTTGTCCTTCAGGCGAGCCATTCTGCTCACTTGCCCTTCGTCTCGTCGAGGTCGACGTCGTCGCGTCGGCTGATGCGAACCTTGCGTCCGTCCTCGGCCAGTCGGTAACCCACGCGAGTGGGCTTGCCGGTGGCCGGGCTGACGAGCGCGACGTTCGAGATGTGGATGGCGGCCGGCTTCTCGATGACGCCGCCCGTCGATGCCTGCGGCTGACGAGCCGCCTGGCTGGCGTTGGCCGGCGGGCGCGCCTTGGTGTGGCGCTTCGCGATCGCGACGCCCTCCACCACGACACGCGACCGCTCGCGGTCGACGCGCTCGACGACGCCGCGCTTGCCGACGTCCTTGCCGGCGATCACCATGACGGTGTCGCCCTTGCGGATCTTCAGGGCCTTGGTCCTGCGTGCCATGACTACAGCACCTCCGGTGCCAGCGAGACGATCTTCATGAAGTTGCGCTCGCGAAGCTCGCGGGCAACCGGGCCGAAGATGCGGGTCCCGCGTGGGTTGCGCTGTGCGTCGATGATGACGCAGGCGTTCTCGTCGAACTGGATCGACGTGCCGTCGGGGCGCTGGAGCGACTTGCGGGTCCGAACGATGACGGCCTTGACGACCTCACCCTTCTTCACCGAGCCACCCGGCTGCGCCGTCTTGACGGTGCCCACGACGGTGTCGCCTACGTGGGCGTAGCGTCGCTTGGAGCCGCCGAGCACGCGGATGCAGAGGAGTTCTCGTGCACCCGTGTTGTCGGCGACGCGCATGCGTGATTCTTGCTGGAGCATCTTCTTACCTCACTTGGCCCGCGAGAGGACCTCGACGAGTCGCCACGTCTTGGTCTTCGACATCGGGCGGCAGGCCACGACGCGCACCTTGTCGCCCGTGTGGGCGTCATTGCGTTCGTCGTGGGCGTGCAGCTTCTTGGACAGGCGCATCACCTTCTTGTAACGGGGATGCAGCTTCTGCTTGTCGATGCGCACCGTGATCGACTTGTCGCCGGCGTCGCTGGTGACGACCCCGACGAACTCGCGGACGATGGGCTTCTTCACTTCCGGGTTGTGGTCGGTGTGTGAAGTCATGCGGTCACCTCGTTCTTGGCGGCGCGACGCTTCTCGCCGAGCACCGTCATCATGCGGGCGACGTCGCGTCGGGCCGCGCCCAGTCGGGCGGAGTCCTCGAGCGCGCCGGTCGCGTGCGAGAAGCGAAGGTTCATGACCTCCGTGTGCTTCTCGACGACGAGCGCCTCGAGCTCGTCCGCGTCCTTCTTCTTGAGTTCCTGGAAATCGCGGGTCTTCATTACAGCTCACCGTCCCTGGTGACGAACTTGCACTTGACCGGGAGCTTCATGGCGGCGAGGCGCATGGCCTCGCGTGCCAGCGGCTCGTCGACGCCCGCCAGCTCGAACATGACCATGCCGGGCTTGACGACCGCGACCCAGCCCTCGGGCGAACCCTTGCCCTTGCCCATGCGGGTCTCGGCCGGCTTCTTGGTGTACGGCTTGTGCGGGAAGACGTTGATCCACACCTTGCCGCCGCGCTTGATCTTGCGCGTCATGGCGATACGGGCCGCCTCGATCTGCCGGTTGGTGATCCAACCCGCGTCGAGGGTCTTCAGGCCGTACTGGCCGAAGTTGACCTGCACGTTGCCCTTCGACAGCCCGCGGCGTCGGCCACGGTGGTGCTTTCGGAATTTCGTGCGCTTGGGGAGCAACATGGTCTACAGAACCTTCTTCCTACTTGCCACCGCGCGGAGCGCGGCCCTGTCCACCGGCGTTGCCGAGGCCGGGTCCACCCGGACCACGACCACCGCCGCCACCACCCGGGCCACCGCGACCGGGGCCACCGGTACCACGACCGCCGCCCGGACCACGTCCGCCGCCACGGTTGTCGCCGCCGCCGCCTTCACCGCGGCCGCGCGTGCGCGCTCCGCGACCCTGGCCACGACGGTCGTCGCCATCATCGATGCGCATGCGCCCGGACTCGAAGCCCTCGGGGAGCACCTCGCCCTTGTTGATCCACACCTTGACCCCGATGCGGCCATACGTCGTCTTGGCCTCGACGAAGCCGTAGTCGATGTCGGCGCGCAGCGTGTGCAGCGGGACGCGACCCTCGGAGTAGCCCTCGACGCGCGCCATCTCGGCGCCGCCGAGGCGACCACCGCAGCGAACGCGCACGCCGTGCGCACCGGACCGCATGGCACTCGCGAGGGAGCGCTTCATCGCGCGGCGGAAGGCCACGCGGTTCTCCAGCTGCTCGGCGATGCCCTGCGCAACGAGCTTGGCGTCCAGCTCCGGACGCTTGATCTCGTTGATGTTGATGTGCACGCCCTTGCCGGTCATCGCGTTGATCTCCTTGCGGAGCGCGTCGACCTCGATGCCGGACTTGCCGATGACGATGCCCGGTCGAGCGGTGTAGATGTCGACCGTGACCTTCTGCTTGTCCTTGCGGATCAGGATGTCGCTGATCCCCGCATGGGCGAGCTTGCCGTTGATGTGACGGCGGATGTTGACGTCCTCGATCAGGTAGTTGGAGAAGTCCTTCTCCGTGAACCAGTTCGAGCGCCAGTCGTGGATGATCCCGACCCGAAGGCCACCAGGATGAATTTTCTGTCCCATTAGGAGCGATCCTCCGTGCCTGCGGTCTGCGCCGCATCCGTCGCGGCGGGGTTCGCCGCATCCGCGTTCTCGAGCTTGGTCTCGTTCGCCTCGGTCGGCTTGGGAGTTGCGTCCTTCGCCTTCTTCGGTGCCTTGGTGGACGTCGGCTTCTTGGCCGGGGACTTGGTGTCCGCGGTCTTCTTCGAGCCGGCCACACGGGCGGAGCGGTCGCCGGCCTTGGCGGCGGCGCGCTTGCCGGCACGACCCTCGAGCAGCGCTGCGGGAGCGTTGTCGACGATCACCGTGATGTGGCACGTGCGCTTGAAGATCTTGTCCACGCGACCGCGAGCACGCGGCTTCCAGCGCTTGAAGGTCGGGCCCTCGTCCACGAACGCCGCGCTCACGTAGAGCTCGTCGGCGCGCATGCCGTGGTTGTTCTCCGCGTTGGCGACGGCGCTCTTGAGCGCCTTCATGACCTCGCGGGCCGCGTCACGGTCGCTGAACGCCAGGGCGGTCGCCGCGTCGAGCACGCGCTTGCCGCGGATCTGGTCCACGAC
>JAOPYS010000386.1 GCA_025964465.1 Thermoleophilia bacterium | reverse complement strand
CCTGGTGCAGGGATTCGCCCGTCGATGGCTGTGGGAGCACGATCGCGGCGGCACCGTTGAAGGCCGGATCGTCCAGTCCCGACGGCAGGAGCCGCTTGATCCACGCGTTGCGCGTTCCCTGCGTGCGCGTGCCCGAGACGAGGATCCGGCCGGCCGGGTCCAGGTCGACGCCGCGGGCGTAGTCGTCTCCCGTGCCGACCGCGAACGTGCGGGACCCCGTCCCGTTGAACGTCGTGTCGAGCGCGCCGGACGGTGTCAGGCGCTGGACGAGGGCATCGAGGTCGCTCCCGTTGGTGCGCTCGGACACGACCGTGATCGAGCCGTCCGGTGCGACCGCGCTGTCGGTGGAGTCGAGCGTGTCGTACGTGTAGTCACCCGGGAACGTGCGGACGCCTGCCACGCCGTAGGTCGGGTCGAGCACCCCGTTGGCGTCGACCCGCGCGACCGACAGGTCCTTGTTCCCCGACCCGACGTCGCGCCACGTCAGCACCAGCACCTTGCCAGTGCGCAGCGGGTGGAGGCGCGTGCCGCCTTCCGGGTTCGCCAGGGCGCTGGAGGAGACGACGGCGACTCCGCTGGTGCCGTAGGACCGGTCCAGCGACCCCGACGGCAGGTAGCGGGACAGGGAGCTGTCGTTGCCGGCACCGCGGGCCGGGACGAGGATGCGACCCTCCCCCGTGATCGCGACGTCGTACGCCTCGCGCTGGTTGACGTCGGAGACGAGCCCGGCGGCACCGAACGTGGTGTCGAGGACCCCGTCGCGCGTGACGCGCGCGAGGGCCAGTACGTTGCTGGCGCCGATGTCGGTGTACCCGGCGAGGACGAGCTTCCCGTCGGCCTGCTGCGCCAGGGCGTAGGCACGGTCGTCGTTGGCGCCGGACGGGAAATCGACCTCGACGTGGCCGTCGCCGCCGCCGAACGACGTGTCGAGGACGCCGCCGGGGGTGAGCTTGTACGCGAGCATCTGGCAGGAACTGGTCGCCGTCCCGCACGAGGCCCCGGCGACCACCGTCGAGCCGTCACCGAGGGGCAGCGCCGCCTCGCCGTACTCGAAGTTCGCGCCGACGTTGAACGTGTTCGTCCCGCCCGCGCCGAACGATGCATCGAGCGTGCCGCTCGTCGGGCGACGCAGGGCTCGACCGCCACCATCGGCCTGGCGCAGCTGCAGGCTCACGGTGCCGGGCCCGCCGAAGTCGATCCGGCAGTCCCCCGTCGTGAGCGTGTTCGCGCCGCCCGTGACGACCCCGAGCGACAGTGCCGACGGGTCGTCGCACCGGTCGGTGGAGACGAAGGTGCCGTCCACCGGCGGGCTCGTCTGGAACCAGTCGTAGGCCGAGTACGCCGTCCACGCGGCGGCCCCGAGGCGGTGCTTGGCCTTGGCGTAGTAGCGCGCGCCGTCGAGCACCAGGCCCGTGGCCGTGCCGGTGGCGCCGTACTCGATGTCGGCACACCGGGCCGCCGCGGAGCAGCTGGGCATGTCGACGCCGACGTCCGACGGGTCGCTGTCCCACAGCTGGGTGAAGAAGGGGAGCCCCGTCTTGTAGTAGCCCGCGATCTCGGCGGCGGATCGTGCGACGCTGGAGATCCGCACCTCGTCGATCTGGCCGCCGAAGAAGCCACCGGCTGACAGGCCCCATCGACCGATCACCAACGGGTCACCGACACCGTCGTTGGCCGGCCCGCACGTCGTGTCGGTGTCGCGCGGGGTTCCGTCCAGGTAGAGCGTGCAGGTGTTCGCCGCGTCGAGGGTGAGGGCTACATGGTGCCAGACACCCAGGCGGGCAGTCCCGGGGGCGTAGAGGTACTGGTCGCCGCCGGCCGTGGTGATCGTCGACTCGACCGACCCGTCATCGATGACGCCGATCTGGAAACGCCGGCCGGCGCCGCTGCCGCCTCCCTTCTCGACGATGTACTGCGATCCCGCCGCGGTCGACGTCCGCTTGAACCACGCCTCGACCGTGAAGTCGTTGGCCATGTCGAACGCCGGGTCGGCGGCCCGTGACAGGTACTGGCTGCTGCCGTTCAGCGCCGGGGCCGTGGTGAATGCGCTCGTCCTCGACGCGGCGAACGACGGTGCCCCGGTGATGGCCAGCGTCCGGCCGCTGCCCGACGCGTCCGTCCCGGTGCCGTCGAGCCGCCAGTGGGCCACGACGTTCGTGTCCGGCGAGCTGTAGACCAGCATGCGCTGCTTGTCCACGGCAGCACCGGTCGTGTTCGTCCAGGAGAAGTGCGGCACCCCGGTCGCGATGTCGATCGCGTTGGTCGTGCCGGTCTGGGCCTCGTAGTTGCCGCTGCGCAGCGAACCGGGGACGCCGCTGGCCAGGCCCGGGAGGAACGCGAACGCCGCCACGACCAGGGCGAGCACGAGCGAACGGCCACTGGGGTGCGGCCTCCGTGTGCGGGCGGGTCTGCGTGGGCGGCGCATACGCGATGGATCGACACCCGAACTGTCACGCTTGAGCCGATCGAGCATCCCGTCCCGCGTGCACGGGAGGACCGACCCGCCATCCGACGCGATTCCGACCTCAGAGCTGGCTGCCGTCCGCGCCCGTTCGTCCGGGCAATCCGTCGTCGTCGACGTCGGGAGCCGTCGGCGCGTCGTCGGGGGCGAGCGCCGGCACCGTCAGCTCCTCGCTGCCCTGGTCGACGATCAGCTGGCGCACGAAGATCTGCAGCACGCCCGCGACCGGCACGGCGAACAGCGCGCCGAGCACCCCGAGCAGCTGCGACCCGACGAGCACCGCCACGAAGACGACCAGCGGGGAGAGCGCGGCGGCGCGACCCTGCACGCGCGGCTGGATCACGATGTTCTCGACCTGCTGGTACGCGATCACGATGCAGGTGAGCACGATGCCGTCGACCACCCCGCCGGCCACGAAGGCGACCACGATGCCGGGCACGGCCCCGATCGTCGCTCCGATCAGCGGGATGATCTCCAGCAGCATCATCCACAGCCCCAGCGGCAGGGCGTAGGGCAGGCCGAGGGCGAACGCGCTGATCGTCATCACGCTGCCGCCGATGAGCGCGATGACGATGGCACCGCCGACGTAGGCCGCGATGCCGGTGTAGGCGCCCTGCACGATCGACCACCACCGACGCTCGGCGATCTTGGGAAAGACCCGCACCGTGCCCTCGACGACCTGCCCGCCGCCGAGCAGCAGGAAGACGGTGAGGAACAGCACCGTGATCGTGCCGAGCAGGCCCGCGGCCACCGCGCCCACGATGGAACCGATCTGGTTCGACACCTTTCCGGGCAGCTTCGCCGCCTGGTCGCCGGCCCGCGCGACGACGTCGTAGCGGCGGTCCAGGTCGCGGAACAGGTGGCTGTGCTGGACGTCGTGCACGATGGAAGGAGCGGACGACGCGAGCCGGTCGCCCTGCTCGACGAGCGGCGGGACGAAGACCGACACGAACAACGCGATCGCCGCGACGGCGGCCAGCATCACCACGGCCACCGCCCGCCCGCGCCCGATGCCGCGCCGCTCCATCCGCCGCACGACCGGGTCGGCCGCCACCGCGAGGAAGGCCGCGATGGCGATCTGCACGAACAGGCCGGTCAGCTGCTGCACCACGTGGATGCCAAGGCCGAAGAGCGCCACGAGCAGCAGCACCTTGAACACGATGCGCGACGGCACGTCGACCGTCACGCGCGTGGGCGTGTCGTGCAGCGTGTCGACGGGGGGCTGGTAGGCGGTGGTCGTGGGCGAGATCTCGGTCACGTGGGGGCGACCCTACCGTTGCCGGTCCCGGCCAGCCCCATGGCCGGGTAGGGCGAGGTCTGGGGAGGGGCACTGGACGCGGCGGGTGGTGGGCGCGACAGCCGGGTGCCATGAGCATCAGCAGCCTCACTCCCGTCTTCGCCTCGCCCACCGGAATCGACCGGCTCGGCTTCCCCACGTACGGCCGC
>JAOPYS010000380.1 GCA_025964465.1 Thermoleophilia bacterium | reverse complement strand
GACCACTTCGACTGCGGCAACGACACGTACTTCGACCCGACGCCGAGCGGCTGGCTCGCGGCGCACTGGAACCTCGCGAGCACGGCCAACACGTGGATCCGCATCGCTGGCCTGGCCGATGCCGCGGCGCCGCAGGTCTCGATCGCGAGCCTGGCATCCGGCTACGCCGGCGGGACGTCGATCGCCGTGACCGCCACCGACGACGCCGCCATCGACCGGGTCGAGACCTCCATCGACGGAGGAGCGCCCGTCGCGGACTTCGTCCCGCCGTTCACCGCCGACACCTCCGCCCTCGCGAACGGCAGCGTCCACACGATCCAGGCGACCGCGTTCGACACGGCGGGCCTGTCGCAGGCCTCGCAGGTCGTCACCTTCACCGTCGATCGAAGCGCTCCGGGTGCCGTTCCCGCCATCTTCAGCGGCAGCGCCCCGCCCGCGAACGCCGTGTGGAACCCGTCGCGGACGCAGATCTCCGGCAGCTGGAACCCCGTGGCCGACACCGGCTCGCCCGTGACCTACGAGTTCTGCTTCACGTCGGCGGCCAACTGCACCACCGGCGTCGTGTCCGCCTTCACCAGCGCGGGCGTCGTCGCCAACGGCGCCAGCTGGACGGGCACTGCCACAGGACTCTCGCTCCTCGAGGATGGCACCACGTCCTACAAGGTCTGCGTCATGACCCGAGACGCCGTGGGCAACTCCACGAACTCGTACGTCTGCCAGGGCACCGGCCAGAAGGTCGACGCGACCGCACCGCCGGCCGTGGCCGAGGTGCACGACGGTGCGGCGAGCGGCGCCGACCTCGACGTCGCGACGGTGAACACCGTCACGGGCAACTGGACGGCGACGACCGACAACGGGGGCGCCAGCCCGAACTCGGGGATGCTGCGCTACCAGTGGTGCGCCTCGACCGCGGCGACCTGCAACGGCAGCCTCAGCGCGTGGACGAACATCAACGCCACGAACCTCGCGCCGACGGTCGTGCCCGGCATCGCGAGCGGCACGACGTGGTTCATGTGCGTGCGCCCCGTCGACGCCGCGCTCAACGCCGGCACCGAGACCTGCTCGGACGGGCTCACCGTGGACAGCACGCCTCCCCCCGCTCCGGCCACCGTCACCGATGGCCCGGTGTTCGGCGTGGACGCGGCGTGGACCGGTGGCAGCGAGGTCACCGCGACCTGGCCGACCGTGGTCGATGCCGCCTCGGGCATCGCGAGGTACGAGTTCTGCATCTCCCTGCAGGCGAACTGCGACACGAACGTCGTCTCGTTCCCCTCGGACGCCGGGGTGAGCGTCGCTGGCGGCACGGTGTCGGCGACGCGGATCGTGGCGCTGTCGGAGTCCACCACCTACTACGCATGCGCGCGAGCCGTCGACGGCGCCGGCAACACCGGCGCCACCAGGTGCAGCAACGGGGTCCGCCTCGACGCCACGGCGCCGCTGCCCCCGGCGAGCGTGCTGGACGGGGCGAGCGGAGCCAGCCTCGCGTACTCCAACGACACGAACCGCGCCGACGCGCGCTGGGGCATCGCGACCGACCCGGGTGGATCCGGGGTCGCGCGCTACGAGTGGTGCGTCGCCACCGGTTGGGGCTGCACGAGCGGTGTCGCGCGAGACTGGTCGTCCACCGGCATCGCCGGAGGAGGCACCGGACTGAGCGCAGGCGCCACGGGGCTCGGGCTGACGCAGGGCACGTGGTACGCGTGCGTCCGAGCGACTGACAACGTCGGCCTCGTCGGCGGCACCACGTGCAGCGCCGGGGTGACCATCGACACGACCCCGCCGACCACCGGGACCATCACGTCGACCTCGCACTCCACCGCGGCGGCGGTATGGACGAAGGTGTCCCTGCTCGACGCGTCCTGGTCAGGGTTCAGCGATGCGCGCTCGTCGATCGGCGGCTACGCCGTCGTCGTGGACCAGGCCGCCACGACGACCCCGACCACGACGGTGACCCAGACCGGCACGTCGTGGTCGCAGCCATACGGCACCAACCTCGAGATCGGCCTCAACTACATCCACGTGCGCGCGATGGACCGTGCTGGGAACTGGGGCGCCACGGCGCACTACGGCCCGATGCGGGTGGACTTCGCGAGCGAGCCCAGCAGGGCGCTGCTGAGTTCGACGACGCACACGGCGTCCAGCTACTCGACCAACAGGACCGTGTCCCTCAACATCACCCCGCAGCCCCAGGACGGCGCCCCGATCACGGGGTACTCGGTCCGGTGGACGCAGCGTCTCTCCGAGACGACGCCGCTCAACGTGGTGAGCCTGACGGCGACCGGCGGCGTCCAGACCGTCACGAGCCAGACGCTCACGGACGGACCCTGGTACGCACACGTCGAGGAGCGCGACGCGGCGGGCAACTGGAACTCCGAGGTCGCGGCAGGCCCGTACAACATCGACACGACGCCGCCCCTCGTGGGCTCGATCGACTCCACCACCCACGGTGCGACCTACACCTCCTCGGCGTACATCTACGTGGGGATCCTCAACGGCGGCGGCTACGACCCGAACCCGCCCGGCGGGGGAGGCGGCTCCGGCATCGCCGGCTACGCGGTGTCGTGGGACTCCTCGCCCAGCACCGTGCCGGCCACCACCATCACGCAGACCTCCATCAGCAGCGGGCCGGCGCAGCCGCTGACCGGGTTCGGGTCGGGGACGTACTACGTCCACATCCGCGCCGTCGACGCGGTCGGCAACTGGGGCCCGGCCATCCACGGCGGTCCGTACAAGGTCGATGTCACGGCGCCGACGGTCGGCACGGTCTCGTCGACGTCCCACACGAGCGGCGCGTGGAGCACGAACCGGTCGATCGCCCTGCAGCTCGCGGCCTTCGCGGACAGCCACGCCGGCCTCGCCGGGATCTCGGTCGAGTGGGACAACTCGCCGACGACGACCGGGAGCACCTACATCGCGCCCGGGGTCACACAGGCATCGGGCGTCACCAGCGCTCAGCTGGCCGAGGGGCAGTGGTACGCGCATGTCCGCGCGGTCGATGCGGCCGGCAACTGGTCGGCGACGGCGCACGCCGGCCCGTTCGGCGTCGACACGGCCCCGCCGACGACCCCCGTGCCGTGGTCGCTCTCGCACCCGTCGGCGGCCGTCTCGGCTGACCCGACCGTCGACGTGGGGCTGATCTACAGCACCGATTCGGGCTCAGGCCTGCGTGGCTACGCGATCGAGTGGGACCACGACGCCACGACCGTCGCAGCCACCAGCCAGGACGCCGATGCGACGACGCAGGCGTTCACGAGCCAGACCCTCACCGACGGGGTCTGGTACGTCCATGTGCGTCCGGTGGACGCCCTCGGAACGTGGGGCGAGACGGCGCACGGCGGACCGTTCACCATCGATGCCACCGGCCCCGCCGCAGGCACGCTCTCGGGCGCGCCCCACGGCGCGGCGTGGCGCGGCGACCACCTGGTGACGATCGCGCTGGCCGGCTTCGCCGACCCGAGCGGCGTCGCCGGCTACTCGGCGGTATGGGACCACTTGCCGACCACCGCGGCCGGGACCACCCAGTCGATCGCGGGCAGCGCTACGAGCTTCTCCTCGAACCTCGTCGACGGATCGTGGTACGTGCACGTCCGCGCCGTCGACGGCCTCGGAACGTGGGGCAGCACCGTCCACGGCGGGCCGTTCAACATCGACTCCGCACCGCCCGTCGCAGGCACGATCGCATCGTCCTCCCACACCGTGGGACCGTGGTCGAACACCGCGAGCGTGCAGCTCGTCGCGACCGGGTTCTCCGACGCCTCGCCGCTCGGCTACGACGTGTCGTGGACCTCGGCTGCCGGCGGCACGGCCTCGAGCTCGTCGCTCACCAGCCCACCGCTCGCGAGCGGCACCTGGACCGCCCACGTCACCGCTCGCGACGCGATCGGCAATGTGACAGCTCCGGTCGATGCGGGTCCGTACCGGATCGACCTGGAGGCGCCCACGCCCGGGACCGTGTCCTCGACGAGCCATTCGGCGGCGTGGTCGACCGATGCCACGATCGACCTCGGCTTCGGCGGTTTCGCCGACACGGCCAGCGGCATCGACGGCTACTCCGTCCTGTGGGACCAGTCGCCGACGTCGACGGGCTCGACCACGAAGTCGCTCGCCAGCAGCGCCACGGGCGCGACGTCGCCGCCTCGAACCTCCGGCCGCTGGTACGCCCACGTCCGCGCCGTGGACACCGGCGGCTCGTGGAGCCAGACGGTGCACGCAGGGCCGTTCGCGGTCGACGTCGATGCGCCGTCCTCGGGCACGGTCGCGTCGACCTCGCACACGACGGCCGCGTCCACCGACACAACGGTCGACGTCCACCTCACCGGATTCACGGATCCGGCGTCCGGCATCGCCGGGTACGCCGTGGTGTGGGATTCCATCGCGTCCACGACGCCCGCGACGACGACGTCCCTGGCGACGGGCGGCGACCTGTCGAGCCCCGCCCTGGCACCCGGCACCTGGTACGTGCACGTGCGTCCCGTCGACACCGCAGGCACGTGGGGCGTCGCGGCTCACGCGGGCCCGTTCACCATCACCGACGCGCCGACCCCCGTGCCGCCCGCGCCGCCCGGGCCTGTCGAGCCGGTGGTACCGACTCCGCCCGTCGTCCCCGTGACGCCGACCCCGCCGCCTGTCACTCCGGTGGTTCCGCCGATAGTCCCGACGCCCACGCCGCCGATCGTCGACCACACCACCGGAAGCCCCGCCGTCGACCGGTTCCTGGGCACCGCGCTCGCCGACCTCTTCCGAGGCCTGGCCGGCAACGACAGCTTCACGGGAGGCGCCGGGAACGACCGCTTCTTCGGTGGCACGGGCAACGACCGCGGTGATGGCGGCACCGGCAACGACCAGCTCTCGGGCGACGCCGGCAACGACACGCTCATCGGCGGGCCCGGGGTCGACAAGCTGCTGGGCGGCGCAGGCAACGACGTGCTGAACGCCGCGGACGGCAAGCCGAAGGACCTCGTCGACTGCGGCCCGGGCGCCAAGGACACGGCCACGGTCAACAAGGGCGACGTCGTGAAGGGGTGCGAGAAGGTCATTCGCCGCTGACCGGGTACGTTCCGGGCATGACCTACTCCATCGTCGCGCATGATGCTGCCACCGGCTCCTTCGGCGTTGCGGTCCAGTCGCACTGGTTCGCCGTCGGCACGGTCGTGCCGTGGGCGCGAGCCGGCGTCGGCGCGGTCGCCACGCAGGCCAACGCACGCGCCGAGTACGGGCCCGAGCTGCTCGACCTCCTCGTCTCGGGCTCGTCGGCGCCTGATGCCCTGCGCGACGCCCTCGCGGCAGACGACGCATCCCCGATGCGGCAGGTCGCGGTCGTGGATTCGCACGGGCGCGTGGCAGCGCACACCGGCTCCGAGTGCATCGCCGAGGCCGGGCACGAGCTCGACACCGAGCTCGGGGTGTCGGCGCAGGCCAACATCATGCGCGAACCCGGCGTGCCGGCGGCGATGCTCAGCGCCTACCGCGAGCAGCATGCCGCGGGCGCCTCGCTCGCCGCGCGCCTGGTCGCGGCGCTCGCGGCGGCAGAGCGCGCTGGAGGCGACCTGCGCGGTCGACAGTCGGCTGCGCTGCTGGTCGTCGGCGGCGCGCACGACGTCGACCTGCGCGTCGACGACCACCCGGACCCCGTCGCCGAGCTCACTCGCCTGACCGAACTGCACCGGGCGTACGCCGAGATGGACCTCGGTGACGAAGCGATCGCCGCCGGTGATGCGGACGGGGCCGCTCGCGCGTACTCGGCAGCGCGCGCCCTCGCCCCCGATCACCCCGAGGTCGCGTTCTGGGCGGCGATCTCGCCAGCGATGACGGGCGATGTCAGCGCAGCCGCACGCGCGCTCGACGCCCTCCCCGACCCCGATGGGCGATGGCACGAACTCCTGCGCCGTCTCGCGGACTCGGGTGTCGTCGAGCCGGACGTCGTCGCCACACTCCTCGCACGGCCTCGCTAGAACGTCGACGCGTCGATCACGAAGCGGTAGCGCACGTCGGAGGCCATCACGCGTTCGTAGGCCTCGTTGATGTAGGAGGCGTCGATGAGTTCGGTCTCCGGGAGGATGTCGTGCTCCGCGCAGAAGTCGAGCATCTCCTGCGTCTCGGCGAGGCCACCGATCATGGAGCCGGCGAAGGTGCGACGCTTGCCGATCAGCGCGAACACGGCGACCTCCAGCGGCTCCGGCGGTGCGCCCACGTTGATGAGCGATCCGTCGACGTCGAGCAGGTTGAGGTACGCGGTGATGTCGAGCGGCGCGGAGACGGTGTTGACCATGACGTCGAACTGCCCGGCCAGCTGCTCGAACGTCGCGGGGTCGCTCGTGGCGTAGAAGTGGTCAGCGCCGAGGCGCAGGCCGTCCTCCTGCTTGCGCAGGCTCTGCGACAACACCGTCACCTCGGCGCCCAGCGCGTGCGCGATCTTCACGCCCATGTGCCCGAGCCCGCCCATGCCGACGATGGCGACCTTCGTGCCCGGCCCCACGCCCCAGTGCTGCAGCGGCGAGTACAGGGTGATGCCGGCGCACAGCAGCGGCGCCGTCCGGGCCAGGTCGAGTGACTCGGGCACCCGCAGCACGAAGTCCTCGTTGACGACGACCGCCTGCGAGTAGCCGCCCTGCGTGATGGAGCCGTCGACGTCGACGCTCGCGTACGTGCCGATGTTGCCCTCGAGGCAGTACTGCTCCTGCCCCTCCGTGCACTGGGCACAGGTGCGACAGGAGTTCACCATGCAGCCGACGCCGACGCGGTCCCCGACCTGGTGCCGCGTGACCTCGTCGCCCACCTCGCGCACGTGCCCGACGATCTCGTGACCCACGACCTGCGGGTAGGTGATCGGGCCCCATTCGCCGCGCACCGTGTGGATGTCGGAGTGGCAGATGCCGGCGTACGCGATGTCGATCAGCACGTCGTGCGCGCCGACGTCGCGGCGCTCCAGCGGGTGGGGGACAAGCGGGCCTGTCGCGGACGGCGCGGCGTATGACTTGACGGTGGGCATGGGGTGGGTCTCCTCGATCGATCGGCACGGCGTGATTGGGCGCAGACGCCAGCCGTACCCGTTCGGGCGGAAAAACGCGGGGCGTCGCCCGGACGGCACCGATAGGCTCGCGCCACCGCGCGCTGACCACAGCGCGCCCCGACCGACTGGATCCGCTTCGTGAAGCTGCCCCTCGTTGCCCTGCTCGGCGCTGCCATCGCCTTGGCCGCGCCCACCGTCGCCTCTGCTGCGATCGCGCCGGTCTCGCCGCTTCCGGGCGCCACGGTGCTCGTGCAGCAGCCGACGTTCCGGTGGTCGCTCGGCGAGGGCGAGTTCAGCAGCCTGATCCGGGTCTCGCGCGCGAGCGCCGTCGACGCCGAAGGTTTCCTGATCCAGAACAACAGCTCCATCCTCAACGAGGAGCCGGCCCCCACGGCGCGCTCGTACACGGTCCCCAAGTCCCTCTGGCACTTCAGCAAGGGCACGTACTACTGGCAGGCCGCGGGCTACACCGCCGACTACGCACAGCAACTGCTGATGCCGCCGTCGAAGTTCGTCGTGCCGGCCGTCCTCCACTTCGTCGGCGTGCGCCACCTGGCAGGGCGCAACGCTGCCAGCGGCGACATGCAGGAGGAGTTCGTCGGCTACACGACCGGCAACCTCGACAAGGCCTGCACGATCAAGCTCACGGTGAAGCGCGGCACCAAGGTCGTCTACACGCAGGTGCGATCGCAGGGATGCGCGGCCGGTGCGCGCGCATCGAGCATCTACATGAACTGGCCCAACAACACGGTGCGCAAGGGCACGCTGGTCACGGCGACCCTGGCGCTCACGGGCGGCGGCGCGACGATCCACACCCCGGTGATGAGCTTCCGGACGCCGTAGTCC
>JAOPYS010000377.1 GCA_025964465.1 Thermoleophilia bacterium | reverse complement strand
CGGGCCCGCGCGTCGCGGCCCTCCCGCGGCGCGGCGGCGCTGCTCGATCCGAGGGAATCGTGCGCGGGGACGGTCTCGACGCCCCACCACGGATCGGCGTCGTGCGCGTGGTGGGGGGCGTCGGTGCGGCCGCGGCGTCGCCTGGGTCCGAGCACGTCGCTCATCGCACACCTCCGTTGACCGGTCGCGGCGGCTCCACCCGGCGCACGGCGCGCAGGCGGGTCGACGCGGCGCGGGGATTGGTGGCGACCTCCGCCTCGGTCGGACGGCTCAGGCCACGGACCACCGGCTCGGCGACGGTCACCGCACCGCACACGCACACGGGCAAGCCGGGCGGGCAGGTGCAGTGGCCGAGCCACGCCTCGAAGCGGCGCTTGACGATGCGGTCCTCGAGGGAGTGGAAGCTCATCACGACCAGCCTCCCCCCGGGCACGAGCAGCTCGAGGGCGGCGTCGAGGCCACGGTCCAGCATGCCCAGCTCGTCGTTGACGGCGATGCGCAGCGCCTGGAACACGCGGCGTGCGGGGTGCCCACCGGGCGCGAAGCGGACGGCGGGCGGCAGGGCAGCCAGGATGACGTCGACGAGCTGGCCGGAGCGGGTGAAGGGGTCGGCGTCACGCGTGCGCACGATGGCGCGGGCGATGCGGCCGGCGTGCCGCTCCTCCCCCAGCTCGCGGAAGGTGCGGGCCAGCTCGCCCTCGTCGAGGCGCGCGAGCAGCTCCGAGGCGGGTTCCCCCGCGGACTGGTCCATCCGCATGTCGAGTGGTGCGTCATGTGCGTACGAGAAGCCACGCTCGACCTCGTCGAGCTGCATGGAGCTGACCCCGACGTCGAGTATCACGGCGTCGGCGGACACCCCGTCCTCCGCCAGCTGCGCGAACGCGTCGGGGAACGGTGCGCGCACGAAGCGCGTGGCGAGCGGGGCCACCTCGCGCGCGAAGGCCTCGAACCGCGGCTCGGCCGTGGCGTCACGGTCCACGCCCACGTACGTGCCCCCGGGCGCGAGGTGCGGGGCCAGCAGGCGCGCGTGGCCGCCGGCGCCGAAGGTGCCGTCGACGACGGTCTCCCCGGGGGCGGGCGCGGCGAGCCGCACGACCTCGTCGGGCATGACGGGCACGTGGGGTCGGCCGGCACCCCGGCCGGGCGTGATGTCCTCGGGCGGGGGCACGGTCCGCGCTTCGACGTTCCCGGCGCGACTCCTGCAACGGCGGGGCGGCGCTACGCGACGGACAGGTGGGAGAACGTCGCGAGGGACGCGGCGACCCACGGGGAGACACCATGACCATCCTTCGCTCCATCCTGGACCGGTTCCTCGACGGCTTCGGCGGTCCGCCGATGGCCTTCGCCTGACCGACCGCGCCTGAACGGCCTCCGCGAACCCTGACCCTCAGGTCGAGGGTGCGTCCGCCATGCCTGCGACGATCCACCTCGAGTGGTGCCGTCCGCGGGAGGAGCCAACATGGCGCAGGGTCGAACAGCCGAGTCCGAGACGGTGGCGCAGGCCGCCCCCTCCGAGGCGGTCGCCGAGGCGACCGGCTTCGGGGCCGAGTTCCGCGAGCTGGCACGCCAGCGCCGGTTCGTGCGATCCGAGGCGCCTGACGCCGCGCATGTCGCGGTCCCGCCCGCCACCGCTGCCGCACCCGCTGCGCCCGCCGAACCCGCTGCACCGGCGCCGGCCGTGCCGAGCTGGCAGTCGGCGACCGCTGCCACCCCCGAGCCGATCCCCGCGCCCTATCGCGCTTCGCAGGCGCCCGCGCCGGGCCGCATGTCCACGGACGAACGGGCCGCGATCACCGAGCTCGCCCGCATGTCCGAGAAGCTCGTCGAGGCACGCGAGGCCCTGGCCGCGGTCTCGGTGCGGGCCGACCGCGCGGAGGCCGACGTCGCCGCCGCGCACTCGCGCATGATGGCGGCGCGCGTGCTCGTGCAGGACGCGCAGCGCGCGACCCGCATGAGCGCGGAGCGGTGCGCCTGGCTCGAGGGCCGCTGCGAGACGCTGCAGGAGGCGCTCGACATGGCCGTCAACGCATCCTTCCTCGCCCGCTACCGCTGGCGCCGCCGCATGAAGGCCGCCGCCACCATCTGACGGCACTGGAGCACGCCGGCGGCGACCCCGCGGCGAACGGCATGCGCCGCACACCGTGGTGCCCCTGTCACCCTCATGTGCGACGCATCAGGGCTGCGCGAGCAGGGCGCCGCGAATGCCCTCGTACGCGCGGTCGTCGTGCAGGATGCCGTAGTGCGTCACGCGTGAGAGCGGTCCGAGGCGGCGTCCCTCGTCGACCACGGTGCGCGGCGCGCCCTCGATCCACGTCGCCGAGGCGGGCACGAGCACGCCGTCGACGCCCTCGGTGCCGACCGCGGCCAGGTCGTGCGTGCCGCGGGTGTGGTGCAGGTCGCTGATCAGGCTCGACCCGCGCCGGATCTGCTGCATCCCCTCGGGCAGGGTCCCCGCCAGTAGCCGGTCGAAAGGCCCCAGGTGCAGGCCCTGGTTGGCGCTCGACAGCGTCACCACGCGCCCGATCCCATCGCTGCCGCCGTCGAGCTGCTTGGCCGCGCGTGCGACGAGCCCACCCCGGCTGTGGCCGACCAGGTCGACGTGCGCGGCACCGGTCTCCGCGCGGATGCGATCGACCATCGTGCGCACGGCCGCCGCGTCGTCGAGCGCGTCGCCGAACCCGTGGTCGGCGAGGTTGATCGACGACACCCGGAACCCGTCGCGCGCCAGCGACCGTTCGATCGCACCCATCGCCGACGCGTCGTTGCCGTACCCGTGCACCAGCAGCACCGGCGCCGCGTCGCGCCCAACCCCCGGCAGCGCGTGCCCGAGCTCGCCCACCCGGTCGATCCGCGATTCGATCGCCCGCATGGCCCCACGCCACACCGTCCTGATGCCACGCTCGTAACCACCCATGACGTTCCTCCTGCCTCAGCCGAGCTGGATGCCGCCGGATGCGAGGTGTCCGTCGAAGGTCAGCGACAGGCCACTCCCGAGCGGTACTCCGAAGCCGCTCGCCCCGGTCGCCGGATTGACCGACCACTGCAGGCCGGACGACGACGGGGGCGACGCGCCGTACGCCGAGCGCCTCGAGGCGGAGGTGGCAACGGGCTGTGCGGCGGCGATCGCGTCGGCCAGCGGCCCCGAGCGGGCCGCATCGCCGAGGACCTCCTCCAGCTCCTGCGCCGTCACGCCCTTGGGGACGCCGAGGACACCGACCGACAGCGCGGCCCCGCGCGCACCGTCCAGCCCGGCTGCGATCTCGATCGGCGCCCGTGCCCCGTACGTCGCCGCCTGCTTGGCCGCGGCGACCGCGGCCGGCAGTGCGGTCGCGTCGAGGCCCGAGGACAACCCAGCCAGGATGGCGTGTTTCAGGGACGGATAATCGGTGCCGATCGCCGTCGTGATGGCGTCCACGCGCGCGGCGATTTCACCGACCGGAACGTCGCCGGCCAACGCCCCGGCGACGACGGTGGCCTGGTCCTCGTACGTGGGGCGGGCGATGCCCTTCACGGCCTGGATGACCGCTGGGATCTCCGCGGCGTCGCGTGACCCCGCGAAGGCGCCGATCAACGCCGGGCGGTACGCCTCGGGGTAGGTCCCCGCCGCGTCGAGCGTCGCACGGGTGAGTGCGACGGCCTCGCCTTCGGTCCGCGCGCCGAGCGGCACGCCGATCTCGACGGCCTCGTGCACCGCCGAAGCCTGCGTCACGGTGTGCACGGCCGAGACGGCCGCGCGCTGGACGTCGGTGAGCTGCATGTGTTCCCCCCCGGAAACCGCGTCGCCCACCGAATGGGCTCCGCATCCCCTTCATCGAACGGGGACGGAGGGGGGTTGCAGCTCGCAGCGTCCTCGGGGGGCCTCAGACGTTGAAGCGGAAGTCGACGACGTCATCCGGCTGCATGACGTAGTCCTTGCCCTCGAGCCGCGCCTTGCCGACCGACCGGGCGGCGGGGACGGAGCCGGCGGCGACGAGGTCGTCGAAGCTGACGATCTCGGCGCGGATGAACCCGCGCTCGAAGTCGGTGTGGATCACGCCGGCGGCCTGTGGTGCGGTCGCGCCGATCGGGATGGTCCAGGCGCGGACCTCCTTCTCACCGGCGGTCATGTAGGTCTGCAGGCCGAGCGTGTGCTGGGCGGCGCGCGCGAGCTGGGCCAGGCCGGACTCGGTGAGGCCGAGGTCGCCGAGCATCTCGGCTGCCTCCTCCGGCTCGAGCTCGCTCAGCTCGGCCTCGATGCTCGCGCACACGACGACGCTGTCCGCCGGCGCCACCGAGGCCGCGAGCCGCTCGCGCAGTGCATCGTCGCCGACGGCGTCCTCCGCCACGTTGAACACGTAGATGGTCGGCTTGGCGGTGAGCAGGAACAGCTCGCGCAGCGGCGCGAGGTCGACGGCCGAGCCGAACAGCACGTCGCCGGCCGCGAGCACCTCGTGCGCGCGCTCGAGCGCCTCGGCGAACGGCTTGGTGGCCGGTACCTTGAGCGCCTCCTTGCGCGCCTTGTCGAGACGCTTCTCCACCGTCTCGAGGTCGGCGAGGACGAGCTCGGTGTTGATCGTCTCGATGTCGCTCGGCGGGTCGACGCGCCCGTCGACGTGCGTCACGTTCTCGTCCTCGAACGCGCGCACGACCTGCACGATGGCGTCGCACTCGCGGATGTTGGCGAGGAAGCGGTTGCCGAGGCCCTCCCCCGTCGAGGCGCCGGCGACGAGGCCGGCGATGTCGACGAACGTGACCGCCGAGGGGATCACCTGCGGCGTGCGCGTGTCGGTGGAGTTGAGCTCGGCCAGGCGGTCGAGCCGCGCGTCGGGCACCGGCACCACGCCGACGTTCGGCTCGATGGTCGCGAACGGGTAGTTCGCGGCCAGTACCCCCGCCCGCGTGAGCGCGTTGAACAGGGTCGACTTGCCGACGTTGGGGAGCCCCACGATGCCAATCTTCATGGGGGGACCCTACGCCATGGCGGCGCCACCTATCCTGTCGCCATGCCTGAGCGCGCCGGGACATACGCCAACTGGGAGCTGGAGCGACGCTTCCTCCTGACCGCGGTGCCGGACGGGTTGGCTGTCGAGGGGCAGTGGCGGATCGAGGACCGCTACCTGCACGGCACGCGGCTCAGGCTGCGTCGCATGCACCGCCTCGACGCGCCCGAGGACGACCGCTCCAAGCTGGCGCAGAAGCTCCAGCCCGACCCGGCCGACAGCTCGCGCGTGCAGCTCACGAACATCTACCTCACCCGGAGGGAGCACGCCGTGCTCGCGGCCCTGCCCGCCGACGTGCTCGTGAAGGAGCGCACGATCGCGGCGCTGGACGGCGTGCGCTGGGGGATCGACGTTCACCGCGGACCGCTCAGCGACGTGGTGCTCGGCACCGTCGACTTCGAGGACGAGGCCGCGATGCGCGCGTTCCGGGCGCCCGCGTGGCTGGCGGCCAGCGACGTCAGCCGGGAGCTTCGCTACACCGGCGCGGCGCTGGCCGCGGCGGCGGGCGCGGGGGGCGACGCGTGAACTGGGACGAGCCGGAGGCGGTCGAGGTCGACGAGGACGAGGCCGTGCCGCCGATGTGCCCGGCGTGCGGGGAGGACGTCGCGGTGGGCGACCTGTCCTGCCACTCGTGCGGCGAGGCGCTCGACGACCCGACGCGCGGCATCTGCGGGTTCTGCGGGGTGGCCACGTCGGAGCGGTGTGGCGGCTGCTCCGCCCTCGTGTGCTGGGAGTGCAGCGACGGTGCGCGCACGGGGCAGGACGCCGCCTTCGCGGGCACGCCGTGGTGCGTGGACTGCCGCGCGGGCGCCGGCGCCTGATCGTCAGTCGAGCCAGGCGGGCGCCGGCAGTGCCGGGCCGGCCGCGGCAGGCGATGCGAGGCCGGCCTGGCGGAACAGCTTGCTGCGGCTCGCGGCCTCCGACTGCTCGGGCACGATCGACAGTGCGTGGTCGAAGTCGACCTCGCGCGCCGGCGTCGCCGCGTCGAACACGCGCTCGAACCAGCCCTGCAGCTCGGCGATGGCCTCCGGGTCGTCGTCGATCACCACGCCGAGCTCGACGTTGCGCCGCAGCGCCGCGTCCGTGAGGTTGCCGCTGCCGACGAGCGCGCACCGCCAGCGGCCGTCCGCGCCGGCGGCGCCCGCCACCTTGGCGTGGAAGATGCCGCCGCCCTCCGGGCTGTCGACGAAGCGCAGGTCCAGCCACCGCTCCGCCGCCACGGCGCGGACGGCTGCCCAGGCCGGGCGCGAGCCACCCGCCGTCCACAGCACGAGCCGCAGCGGCCCCGAGCCGGCGCGGGCCAGCTCGCGCGCATGCCGCACGGCGTGCTCGTCCCAGTAGGCGCTCGCCACGTCGACGCGGGCCACGTCACCCTGCTCGGACAGCTCGTCGAACAGGTCGAGGGTGGAAGAGCGGGTCCCGGAGCGTGTGCCGACGATGCGCATGCCGGGGAGTACATCACGCACGTCGCCGCGCGGATCAGCTCGGCGGCAGCTCAGCGATGCGCCCGAGCGCCGGGAGCACGCGGTCCAGCGCGCGTCGCTCCGTCGCGCTGCACTCGCGCTCGAGGGCGGTGGCGAGCCAGCCGTCGCGCTCGCGCCGTTCCTCGACCAGCGCCGCGTTGCCGGCAGGGGTGAGCGCCACGAGCACGCGCCGGCCGTCCGCCGGGTCGGTGCTGCGCGAGGTCAATCCGATCCGTTCCAGCTCGGTCACGAGCTGCGCCATCGACTGCGGCCGCACGCCCTCGGCCGTGGCGAGGGCACCGATACTCGTCGCCCCCTCGCGGTCGAGCCGGTTGAGCACGGCTGCCTGGCCGAGCGGGAATCCGCGCTCGCTGCGCATGCGGCGCAGGAGCCGACCGACGACGAGCCGGAGCTCGCCCGCCTGGCGCAGTGATTCCTCGGCCGGATCCATGGTGGGGAGTATAGGGCGACCCGCTCAACACGATCTGCAGGTAGCCTGCATACTGTGTCCATGCCCTCCTCCGACCGCTACCGCTGGATCGCCCTGTCCAACACGACGCTCGGGATGCTGATCGCCACGATCAACTCCTCGATCGTCCTGATCGCGCTGCCCGACATCTTCCGCGGCATCCACCTCGACCCGTTGCGCCCGGAGAACGCGAGCTACCTGCTCTGGATGATGATGGCGTTCATGGTGGCCACGGCGGTGCTCGTCGTGAGCTTCGGGCGCCTCGGCGACATGTTCGGGCGCGTGCGCATGTACAACGCGGGGTTCCTGGTCTTCACGGTCGCGTCGGTCGGGCTCGCGGCCACGTGGCAGCACGGGGCGTCGGCGGCGCAGTGGATGATCGCCATGCGCCTGCTGCAGGGCGTCGGCGGCGCGCTGATCATGGGCAACACGACGGCGATCGTCGCGGATGCCTTCCCACCCGAACAGCGCGGGCTCGCGCTCGGCATCAACTCCGTTGCGGCGCTCGCCGGGTCGTTCGTGGGGCTCGTGCTGGGTGGCCTGCTCGCGCCGATCGACTGGCGGTTGACCTTCCTCATCAGCGTCCCCTTCGGCCTGCTCGGCACGATCTGGGGCTATTGGAAGCTCGAGGACCGGGGCGAGCGGCACCGCTCGAGCATCGACTGGGCGGGCAACGTCACCTTCGCCGCGGGGCTCGTGCTGGTGCTCATCTCGATCACGGACGGCATCAAGCCCTACGGCGACCACGTGATGGGCTGGACCAACCCGTCGTGCTGGGGCAAGATGCTCGCCGGCCTGGTGCTGCTGGCGGTGTTCGTGGTCGTCGAGCGTCGATCGAAGGATCCGATGTTCCGCCTCGACCTGTTCCGCATCCGCGCCTTCACGGCGGGCAACATCGCAACGCTGCTCGCCTCCCTCGGCCGCGGCGGGCTGATGTTCATGCTGATCATCTGGCTCCAGGGGATCTGGCTGCCGCAGCACGGCTACAGCTTCGAGGAGACGCCGCTCTGGGCGGGCATCTACATGCTGCCGCTGACGGTGGGCTTCCTCATCGCGGGGCCCGCGTCCGGGTACCTGTCCGACCGCTTCGGCGCGCGACCATTCGCGACGGGCGGCATGCTGGTCGCGGCCGGCACCTTCGCCCTGTTCGAGGTGCTGCCGGTGAACTTCCGGTACGGGGCGTTCGCGGGGCTGCTGCTGCTCATCGGCCTGGCGCTCGGGCTCTTCTCCTCGCCCAACCAGAGCGCGATCATGAACAGCGTGCCGGCACGCTCGCGCGGGGTCGGCGCCGGGATGATGGCGA
>JAOPYS010000270.1 GCA_025964465.1 Thermoleophilia bacterium | reverse complement strand
CGACTCCGAATCCATGTGGCCGAGGTCCCCGGCCATGAAGCCCCAGGACAAGACGAACGCCTGCATGGGCTGCCAGACGGAGAGCACCGCGACCTGAGCACCTGGATGCAGCTGCGCCGTCCGTTCGATGGCTTCCTTGGCCGTGTCGGATCCGTCGTAACAGATGAGCATCGCGGGGGTGGTCATGTCGGTGTTCCTCTCGATCGCTCCGTGCACGAGCGCGGCGCTCGGCCTCTGCTCCCATGGTGCGAGGAACGTCGGCCCACGGCATCCGGGAACGCACACGTGACGTTGCGGACAAGC
This sequence comes from Thermoleophilia bacterium, assembly GCA_025964465.1. Lineage (GTDB taxonomy): Bacteria > Actinomycetota > Thermoleophilia > Gaiellales > SKUG01 > JAGQUL01. The sequence goes on along the minus strand of JAOPYS010000270.1, from coordinate 3,465 downwards.
CGCGAACCCGGGGCGCCGGCGGCGTCAGCCGCCGTCCGGGGCGAACAGGTCGGCCAGGCGCCCGAGCCGCTCGTCCCACTGCGCGCCGGCGACCTCGCGGACGAACCCGACGACCTCCTCGAGCGCCCGGATCTCGACGTCGATGCGCGCCTCGCGCCCGACCCTGCGGCGCACGAGCAGGTTCGCCTGCTCGAGCACGTCGAGGTGCTTGGCGACACCTTGGCGCGTGATGCCGAGCTCCGTCGCAAGGGCGGTCGACGTGCATCCAGGAGATCGACCGGCCGACGTCAGGATGCGGCGGCGGGTGGGGTCGGCGAGCGCGGCGAACACGTCGCCTCCGCCGGACCCGGCCCGGGGTCGCGCCCGGGTGTCAGCCCGCCGCGACACCGGCACCCAACACGCCCTCGAGGCGACCGAGGCAGTACTCCCAGCCCCCCGTGTTGCCCGCCGCCATCGCCGCGGCGACCTCCCGCGGCAGCGCCGCGAACCCCGCCTCGAGCACGCGGATGCGGCTCGTGCGCGGATCGTCCATCGCCTCGACCCGCAGCTCAACGAGCGTGGTCGGCAGCTCGTCGAACGGCGCATCACGGTCGAGCAGGTCACCCCACTGCGCTGCGGTTCCCGGGACCCAGCGGTAGGTCACGCTCCGCCCCTCGCGAACCTCGAGCACCCGTGCCCGCGCTCGCTCCTCGCCAGCATCGGCCTGGAACACGAGCGTGACCTCCGCGCCCGCTTCGAACGGTGCGGTCGGGCGCCCGTACCAGCGGGCGAGCAGGTCCGGCTCGACGAGCGCGGCCCACGCGCGTGCGGGCTCGACGGGAACTTCCAGCTCCCGCCTGATGATGTCTTCGACCTGCGGCATGTGACGTGTCCTCTCGTGGTGCTCGGGAACCTGTGCTCCACCAGAGCATAGCGCAACCATCCAGTTGCGCATTGCGGCGCGGTCGGGTACCGTGACGAGGGCAACCAACCGGTTGCGCATCCTCCCGGACATCAGGAGCCAGGCATGAGCGAGCAGAATCTCTCGATGACGATGGTCACCGAGCGCACCCCCGACGAGGTCTTCGACGCGATCAACGACGTGGCCTCGTGGTGGTCGGGCCAGGTCGAGGGCGACACCGACCGCGTCGGCGCCGAGTTCACTTACCGATACGGCGACGTGCACCACTCCGTGCAGCGCATCACCCAGCTGGTCCCCGGCGAGCGCGTCGCCTGGCACGTCATCGAGGCGAACCTGCCCGCCGTGGAGCCGGCCGATGAGTGGAACGGCACCGACATCGTGTTCGACCTGACGCCCGTCGATGGCGGGACCGAGCTGCGATTCACGCACGTCGGCCTCGCCCCCGACTGCGCGTGCTACGACCGCTGCACGGCTGGATGGGACGCCCTCATCGGTCGCAACCTGCGCGCCCGCATCGCGACGGGCCAGGCCCAGCCGGACGCCTTCGCGACCACCGCCTGATCAGCCGATCTCGCGTCGCTCGGCGTGCCGCACGGTGTTCCACGAATCGCGGGTGATCTTGAGGATCGTCACGGTGATGGCCAGCCCGATCACGGGGTCGAGGATCGGCACCCCGACAGCGATCGCCACCGAGCTCGCGATGACGCCGAGCGACACGTATCCGTCGATGCGGGCGTGGTCCCCGTCAGCGACGAGGGCCGGGCTGTCGAGACGCTTGCCTGCGCGGGTCCGGACCCGCGCGGCGAGCTCGTTGCCGACGAACCCCACGACGCCCGCTGCAGCCAACGCGCCCAGGTGGTGGATGTCCTGCGGGCCGATGAGGCGACGGATGCTCTCGTAGAACGCGACGCACGCGCTGACGAAGATCGTGGCGACCACGAACAGGCCTGCGATGCGTTCGGCCCGGAAGCTCCGCAGGAAGAAGGCGATGCCGAGCGGGATCGCCGTGGAGGCATCACCGACGTTGTGGATCAGGTCGGCCAGCAGCGCGACCGATTCGCTCCGCAGGTAGATGACCAGCTGGATGGCTGCGGTGAGCCCGAGGATCCCCAGGCTGATGGCGACCGCCTGCAGGCCCGCACGCGAGCGGACGATCGATTCGTCCACGAGCCCGTGCGAGTGCGCGTGCGCCTGCGCGTCACCCCCACCATGCGAGTGCGCATGGGCGCGGGGAGCTGGGGGTTCCGGCGACTCGGTCACGGCTGGTGATCTCCAATCTATGAATGCATGAACGGTCGTTCAGGTAACGGATAGGGTAGTGCCGCATGTCGCACGACGCAACCGACACCCCCGGCCACCTGGATCAGGAGACCGCCCAGCTCGTGGCCGAGACGATGCAGGCACTGGCGACCCCGAGCCGCGTCCTCATCCTCCACCACCTGCGGACCGCCCCGATGTCAGTCGGCGACATCGCGCGCGCGGTCGGGATGGAAGCATCCGCCGTGTCGCACCAGCTGCGCGTGCTCCGTCACCTCGGGCTCGTGACCGTCGACAGACAGGGTCGAAGCGCCGTGTACGCGCTGCACGACGACCACGTCGCAGCGCTGGTCGACCAGGCGGTGCACCACATCACGCACCGACGACTTGGCTTGAGCGCAGCTCGTTCGAAACCGTGACGCCTTCGCGTCAGGTGAACGCGGTGACGTGATCCGTGCCGATGTACGCATCGAGCGCGGCGATGCTGGAGCCGTCCGCACTCGGCTCGAGCACGAGCACGCCGTGCGGGTGGTCCTCCCCCGCCGCGGCGGCGCCGATCCGGTGCAGGACGAGCGCCGGTCGTCCGTTGGCGAACGTCGGAGCGACACGGAGCGTGCGGATGTCGGCGCGCCCGAGCAGGAAGTCGAGGATGTCGGCCGGGCCGTGCACGTGCGGCTGCGGCGGCATGCGCAGCACGGCGTCCTCCCGGACGAGGGCCACGAGGGCCTCGATGTCCACCTGCTCCCAGGCGTTGACGTATCGGCTGAGCAGCACGCGCTGCGCCGATGCGACCGGGGGGGGGCGAGACCGCCGCGAACGCAGGATCGATCGTCTCGCGAGCACGCTGGAGCATGCTGTTGGCGGCAGCGAGGGTCACGTCGAGCAGGTCGGCCGTCTCCGCGGCGCTCCAGCCGAGCACGTCGCGCAGGATGAGCACGGCACGCTGCGTCCCGGGGAGCTGCTGGATCGCCGTGAGGAAGGCGAGCTCCATTCCTTCGCGCTGGGCGTAGCGCGCCTCAGGGTCGACGATCTGCGCGTCGAGGCCCTCGATGCGCGCGTCGGGGTACGGGTCGACGGGCTCGGGTCGGCGCGGGCGGCCGGCGAGCTCGTCGGTGCAGACGTTGGTGGCGATGCGGTACAGCCATGGGCGCAGGGCGCCGCGATCCTCCACCGCGTCGATGCCGCGCCACGCACGGACCAGCGTCTCCTGCATCGCATCCTGGGCGTCGTGGAACGAGCCGAGCATGCGGTAGCAGTGCACCTCCAGCTCGCGGGTGTGCGGCGCCACGACCGCCGTGAACGCCGCC
>JAOPYS010000269.1 GCA_025964465.1 Thermoleophilia bacterium | reverse complement strand
GGTGCGCAAGGAGCACCCCGACGTGATCTTCCTGGCCGAGGCGTTCACGCGGCCCGCGATGATGTCGACGCTCGCGAAGGCCGGCTTCTCGCAGAGCTACACCTACTACACGTGGAAGAACGCGAAGTGGGAGATCGTGCAGTACATGCGCGACGTGCTCGCGGAGACCGACTACTTCCGGCCGAACTTCTTCGCGAACACGCCGGACATCCTCACCGAGCAGCTGCAGCACGGCACGCGCGGCACCTACGTCGCGCGGCTCGTCCTCGCCGCCACGCTCTCCTCCAGCTACGGCATCTACGGGCCCGCGTTCGAGCTCATGGAATCCGAGCCCGCCAAGCCCGGCAGCGAGGAATACCTCGACTCGGAGAAGTACCAGGTGCGCCACCGCGAGCTGGGCGGCCCGGACTCGCTCGACGAGGTGATCACCCTCGTCAACCGCGCACGCCGCGAGCACCCCGCCCTGCACCGCACCGACAACCTGCGCCTGCACGGCGCCGACAACGACCAGCTGCTCGTCTACTCCAAGGCGACGCCCGACTGCGACGACGTCGTCCTCGTCGTCGTCAACCTCGACGGCACGTGGCGCCAGGGCGCGACCCTGCACCTCGACCTGGAGGCGCTCGGCATCGCGTCGGAGGACGAGCCCTACGTCGTGCACGACCTGCTGGGCGGTGCCACGTACGCGTGGACCGGATCCAACCCCTACGTCGAGCTCGATCCGGCGATACTGCCCGCCCACGTGCTGCACGTGCGCACCCGCGCACACCGCGACGAGCACGACTTCGACAACTACTAGCGCTCCGAGGCCTCCCACCGCATGAGCAACGCCACCCAGTCGCCCCCGAAGACCGCCCGCTGGTACCAGGACGCGGTCATCTACCAGCTGCACGTGAAGGTCTACAGCGACTCGAACGGCGACGGCATCGGTGACTTCCGCGGGCTGATCTCCAAGCTCGACTACCTGCAGGAGCTGGGGATCACGGCGATCTGGATCCTGCCGTTCTACCCCTCCCCGCTGCGCGACGACGGCTACGACACGGCCGACTACCGCAACGTGCACCCCAGCTACGGGGACATGCGCTCGTTCAAGGCGTTCATGAAGGAGGCGAAGGCGCGGGGGCTGCGCGTCATCACCGAGCTCGTGCTCAACCACACCTCCGACCAGCACGCCTGGTTCCAGCGCGCGCGCCGGGCCAAGCCGGGCACGTCACACCGCGACTTCTACGTCTGGAGTGACACGAACCAGAAGTACCTCGACACGCGCATCATCTTCAAGGACTTCGAGACCTCCAACTGGACGTGGGACGAGACCGCCGGCGCCTACTACTGGCACCGCTTCTACTCCCACCAGCCCGACCTCAACTGGGAGAACCCCGAGGTCGTGTCCGAGCTGTACAAGATCGTCGACTACTGGTTCGACATGGGCGTCGACGGGCTGCGCCTGGACGCCGTGCCGTACCTGTTCGAGGCGGAGGGCACCAACTGCGAGAACCTGCCCGCCACGCACCAGGCCCTCAAGGACCTGCGCGCCCACGTGGACGCCAACCACGACGACAAGATGCTGCTGGCCGAGGCGAACATGTGGCCGGACGAGGTGGTCGACTACTTCGGCGAGGACGGTGACGAGTGCCACATGGCGTTCCACTTCCCGCTCATGCCGCGCATGTTCATGGCGACGCGCATGGAGGACCGGTTCCCGATCATCGACATCCTCCAGGAGACGCCGGAGATCCCGGAGCAGTCGCAGTGGGCGATCTTCCTGCGCAACCACGACGAGCTGACGCTCGAAATGGTGACGGACGAGGAGCGCGACTACATGTGGCGCATCTACGCGGAGGACGAGCGCGCGCGCATCAACCTCGGCATCCGTCGGCGCCTGGCCCCGCTGCTCGACAACAACCGCCGCCTGATCGAGCTGATGAACGGGCTGCTGTTCTCGCTGCCCGGCACGCCGGTCATCTACTACGGCGACGAGATCGGGATGGGCGACAACATTTACCTGGGCGACCGTGACGGCGTGCGCACGCCGATGCAGTGGAGCGCCGACCGCAACGCGGGGTTCTCCGACGCCAACCCGCAGCGCCTGTACCTGCCGGTCGTGATCGACCCCGAGTACCACGCCTCGAGCGTCAACGTCGAGGCGCAGTGGGCGAACCCCGAGTCGCTGCTGTGGTGGACCAAGCGCACCATCGCGCTGCGCAAGCGCAGCCACGCGCTGTCACACGGGTCGCTGGAGTGGGTGCCGAGCGAGAACCGCAAGGTCCTCACCTACATGCGCGTGACGGACGAGGAGCGCGTGCTGTGCGTCGTCAACCTGTCGCGCCACGTGCAGTACGTGGAGCTGGACCTGCGCGAGTACGAGGGGTGCCGCCCCGTCGCGATGCTCGGCCAGGTCGACTTCCCCGTGATCGGTGAGCTGCCGTACCTGCTCACGCTCGGGCCGCACGACTTCTTCTGGTTCGTGATCGAGCCGGCCGAGAGCGATGCGGGGCACGACTCGCGCTCCTACGACGTGCCCACCGTGAAGGTGAAGGAGGACTGGTCGGAGCTGCTGACCGGTGCCGCGGGTCGCCGCTCCTTCGAGGCGATGCTGCCCGACTACCTGGTGGAGCGGCGCTGGTTCCGCAGCAAGGCGCGCAAGGTGCGCTCCACGACGGTCGCCGAGGTGCTGCCCGTGGGCGGCACCAAGGCGCGGCCGCTCGGCTACACGGTGCTCGTGGACGTGGAGTTCGCGGAGGGCGAGGGCGAGACGTACGTGCTGCCGCTGACCGCGCGCCCCGTCGACACGCGCGCCGACCACCCGTCGCCGGTCCCGTCGTCGACGATCGCGCGCGTGACGGTGGGTGACGGCAGCCAGCAGCTCGCGGTGTTCGACGGGCTCGTCGACGACGCGTTCAATGCGGCGATGCTCGACGCGGTGCTCAAGCGCAAGCGCGTGGTGGGTCGCACGGGGCGGGTCGAGGGTGTGACGACGTCGAACCTGCGGCGTCTGCGCGCGCGGGGCGAGTCGGAGGATCCGCACGCGCTCAGCGTGGAGCAGAGCAACTCGACGATCGCCTTCGGCGACCGGTTCCTGATGAAGGTCTACCGGCTGCTCGAGGACGGCACCAACCCGGACGTCGAGCTCGGGCGGTTCCTCGGCGAGGAGGCCGGCTACGAGCACTCGCCGGGCGTGGCGGGGACGCTCGAGTACCGCACGGGCGAGGACACGGCGACGACGATGGTGCGCAGCCGCACCGTCGCGGTGCTTCAGGAGTACGTCGAGAACGAGGGTGACGCCTGGCGCTACACGCTCGACTCGCTGCGTCGCTACATCGAGGTCGCGCTCGCACGCACGGAGGACCCCGTGCTGCCGGACGAGCGGCTCACGGTGCGCGCGCGGCAGGAGCCGACGGTGCTCGTGCAGGAGACGATCGGGCCGTACCTCGAGAACGCGCGCATGCTCGGCGTGCGCACCGCGCAGATGCACGCAGCGCTGGCGAGCGCGCCTGCGGATTCGGAGCTGGCGCCCGAGCCGCTCACCCCGATGTACCGACGCTCGCTCTACCAGTCGATGCGCGCGGCGACCAAGCGGACCTTCGCGTCGCTGCGTCGCGCGGCGCGCGACAGCGAGGCCGTGGCCGACCTGCTCGAGCTGGAGGAGCCGATCCTCGAGCGGTTCAAGAGCATGCTCGACGTCGGGCTCACCGACGTGCGCATCCGTTGCCACGGCGACTACCACCTCGGCCAGGTGCTGTGGACGGGTCGCGACTTCACGATCATCGACTTCGAGGGTGAGCCGGGGCGGCCGATCGGCGAGCGGCGGATCAAGCGCTCGGCGCTCAAGGACGTCGCCGGGATGGTGCGCTCGTTCGACTACGCCGCGTGGACCGTGTGCCACGAGAACGGCGAGGACCTCGAGGGCCCGCACGGCGAGCGCCTGTCGAAGTGGGTCGACCACTGGTACCGATGGGTGTCGGCGACGTTCGTGCGCGCCTACCTCGACACCGCGGCGGAGGCCGTGGCGGCGGGCGGCACCAGCTTCCTGCCGGAGGACGAGGGCGACCTGGCCGTGATGCTCGACTCGCTGCTCATGGAGAAGGCGCTGTACGAGCTGGGTTACGAGGCGAACAACCGACCCGACTGGGTGTGGATCCCCGCGCGCGGCCTGTCCAGCCTGCTGGAGGGCGCACGGTGAGCGCCACGGACGCCACGCAGGGATCCGGGGCGGCGCTGGCGCAACTCGCCGGCGAGCTCGGCGTGCAGCTCGAGTACGAGAACGTCGACCACGAGACGGTGCGCGCCAGCGACGAGTCGCTGCGAGCCGTGATCGAGGCGCTCGGCGTGTCGGCGTCGTCGCCGCGCGAATCCCTCGCGGCCGTGCGCGCCGAGCGCGCCGCGCGCGCGGTCGAGCCCGTGCACGTGGTGTGGGACGGGGAGGCGGCGCCGCTGCAGCTGGGCGCGGGCGTGCCGCGACCGGTGGAGTGCGTGCTGACGCTCGAGACGGGCGACGAGCAGGTGATCACGGTCGCGCCGGGTGAGGCGGCGACCCTGCCACCCGGGCTGCCGTTCGGGTACCACACGCTCACCGTCGGCGCGGGCGGGCCCGGCGCGACGAGCCGCATCATCAGCGCGCCGCGGCTGACGCACACGGGCGGGCTGGACCGCAGCTGGGGGCTCTTCCTGCCGCTGTACGCGGCGCGCAGCAAGGGCGACTGGGGCATCGGCGACCTCGGCAGCGCGCGCGAGCTGCTCGAGCTGGTCGGCAGCGCGGGTGGGCGCCTCGTGGGCTCGACCCCGATGCTCGCCACCTTCCTCGACGAGCCGTTCGAGCCGAGCCCCTACGCCCCGGTGAGCCGCACGTTCTGGAACGAGGCGCACCTCGAGCTGGAGCGCCTCCCCGAGCTGGAGCGCTCCTCCGCCGCGCGCGACCTGCTGCGCGACCGCGACGTGCTGCGCGAGCGCGAGCGGCTGCGCGGGCTGACGGAGGTCGACCACCGCGCGGTGTACGCGCTCAAGCGCCGCGTGCTGGAGGCGTGCGCCGCCGAGCACGCGACGGGTGACGGGCGTCGGCTCGCCGCCTTCGAGGCGTGGCGCGCCGAGCACCCGCTGGTGGACGCGTACGCTGCGTTCCGCGCCGACCTGGAGACCGGCGGGCCCGACGCCGAGCACTACCACCGCTACGTGCAGTGGGCCATGGAGACGCAGCTCGCCGACGTCACGTCGAGGTCGAGCGCCGGCCTCTACCTGGACATGCCGCTCGGCATCCACCCGGCGGGCTTCGACCGTGCGCGCCACGCCGAGCTGTTCGCGCCGGACATGAGCATCGGTGCGCCGCCGGACCCGCTCGCGCTCGGCGGTCAGGACTGGGGTCTTCCGCCGCTGCTGCCCGGCGCGCTGCGCGAATCGGGCTACGACTACGCCATCGCGTCGGTGCGACACCTGATGCGGCACGCGGCCGCGCTGCGCGTCGACCACGTCATGGGCATGCACCGCCTCTTCTGGATCCCTACGGGATTGGGTGCCGCCCGCGGCGTGTACGTCTCCTACGAGGCGCACGAACAGTGGGCGATCGTCTGCCTGGAGTCGCACCGCTCGGGCTGCCTCGTCGTGGGCGAGGACCTCGGCACCGTGCCACCGGCCGTGCGCACCGCGATGCGCGAGCACGGTGCGAGTCGCATGTACGTGGCGCAGTTCGAGCTCGACACCGAGCATCCCGACGCCGCCATCCGACCCGTGCCCGAGTGCTCGCTCGCTGCCGTCAACACGCACGACACGCCGACGTGGGCGACCGCGTGGGCCGACCTGGACGACGACGCGCGGCGCGTCATCGTCCGCTACCTGCGCGACGTGGCGGTGCTGCCCGACGGCACCCGCGACGCCGAGCTGCTCGCCGACCCGGTCGCCGTGCACGCCGCCGTGCTGCGGCTGCTGGCGCGCGGCCCCGCGGGCGCGGTCATCGCCAACGCCGAGGACCTGTGGGGCGAGACCGAGCCGCAGAACGTCCCCGGCACCTCCTCCGCCGAAGCCCCCAACTGGGTGCGCCGCAGCACCCGGACCATCGACCAGATCCGACACGACGAGACCATCATGACCCAGCTCAAGGAACTGACCTCGCTGCGCGAGGGCGACGCGTCCATCGACCACCTCGCCCGCCCCGGCGTGCGCCACGACGTGATGCTGCTCACCGACCAGGACCTCCACCTGTTCGCGGAGGGCACCCACAACCAGCTGCACCGCGTGCTCGGCTCGCACCCGCACACGGTCGACGGCGTGGCCGGCACGTGGTTCGCGGTGTGGGCCCCGAACGCCGAGGCCATCTCGGTGATCGGCGACTTCAACGGCTGGACGCCCGGTGACGCGCCGCTCGTGGCGCACGCCGGCGGATCGGGCATCTGGCACGGGTGGATCCCGCAGGTCGGCCACGGCGAGCACTACAAGTACCACCTGCGCTCGCGCGAGCGCGGCTACACGGCGGAGAAGGCCGACCCGTTCGCGCGCCGCGCCGAGCTGCCGCCCAGGACCGCGTCGGTGGTGTGGCACGACGACCACGCGTGGAGCGACGACGCGTGGATGGCCGAGCGCTCCGGGCGCAACGGGCTCGACGCGCCGATGAGCGTGTACGA
>JAOPYS010000267.1 GCA_025964465.1 Thermoleophilia bacterium | reverse complement strand
CCAAGGGCACCTACGGGATGCTGATGCTCGCCACCGAGGACCTCGACGGCACCTTCGCCAAGATCGCGGCCAGCGACGCCGAGATCGTCGAGGAGCCCACCGAACAGCCCTACGGCTCGCGCGACTGCTCGGTGCGCGACCCCGCCGGGAACATGATCAAGATCCAGCAGACCCGCTGAGAAGGAGACCCACCATGAAGACGATGACCTGCAAGCAGCTCGGCGGCCCCTGCGACCTCGAGCACCACGGCGAGAGCGCCGATGAGGTGATCAAGGCCCAGGACAAGCACCTCAAGGAGACGGTCGCGGCGGGCGACGAGGCCCACCAGCAGGCGGCCAAGGAGATGAAGGGCCGCTGGCGGAACCCGATCAAGGGGATGGGCTGGTACAAGCAGGCGAAGAAGGATTTCGCCGCCCTGCCCGAAGACGCCGCGGTCTGAGCCGGTGACGAAGGCGGCGAATCCCCACGACCGGATCCGGGTCGTGGGGTCCCGGGTGAACAACCTCAAAGACGTCAGCGTCGACATCCCCAAGCGGCGGCTCACGATCTTCACGGGGGTGTCGGGCTCGGGCAAGAGCTCGCTCGTGTTCGGCACGATCGCCGCAGAGGCGCAGCGCCAGCTCAACGAGACGTTCAGCGCCTTCGTGCGCCAGCGCATGCCGCACTACGGCACCCCCGACGTGGACTTCATCGACGGGCTCTCCACCGCCGTGGTGGTCGACCAGCGGCGCCTCGGCGGCGGGGCGCGCTCGACCGTCGGCACGGTCACGGACGTGAACCCACTCATCCGCCTGCTCTTCTCGCGCGTGGGCGACCCGGTCGTCTACCCCTCGAACCACCTGTCCTTCAACGACCCCAACGGCATGTGCGAACGCTGCCGCGGCACGGGCATCACGTCCGAGCCCGACCCGGACAAGCTCGTGGACGTGACGCGGTCGCTCGACGGCGGCGCCCTCCTCCACCCGACGCAGAAGGTCGGCGCGTGGCCCTGGCGCATGTACGCGCGCGCCGGCTTCTCGCGCACGAAGCCGCTGGAGGACTGGTCGCAGGACGATCTCGACACGTTCCTCTACCACGACGAGGGGCCGGACGAGTTCGAGGGGCTCGTGACGCGGTTCGAGCGCATCTACCTCAAGCGCGACCCGAGCGAGGTGTCGGAGGCGTACCTGCGCAGCTTCGACCGGTTCACCGTGCGTCGCACGTGCACGCTGTGCGAGGGCGCGCGCATCTCGCAGGCGGCGCTCGCGTGCCGCATCGACGGGCGCAACATCGCGGAGTGGCTGGACCTCGACATCATCGCGCTGCGCCCCGTCGTGCGCGCCGTGCGAGATGAGGCCGCTTCCACGATGGTGGCGGAGATCGACGAGCGCCTCGAGCAGCTCGAGCGGATCGGGCTCGGCTACCTGACGCTCGCGCGGCAGACGGGGACGCTGTCGGGCGGGGAGTCGCAGCGCGTCAAGATGGTGCGTCACCTGTCGAGCAGCCTCGTCGACCTGATGTACGTGTTCGACGAGCCGACCGTCGGACTGCACCCGGCGGACGTCGACCAGGTGACGACGCTGTTGTCGCGCCTGCGCGACCGCGGCAACACGGTGCTGGTGGTCGAGCACGAGCGCGACGTGATCGCGGCAGCCGACCACGTCGTGGACGTGGGCCCGAAGGCGGGGTCGGGCGGTGGGCACATCGTCTACGAGGGTTCGGTGGACGGGATGGTCGCCGCGGGCACGTGCACGGGCGAGCACCTGGCGCGGCGCACCGAGCTCAAGGACGACGTGCGCGAGGCGACCGGCGTGCTCGAGGTGCGCGGCGTGACGGCGAACAACCTCGTCGACGTGGACGTCGACGTGCCGACCGGCGTGCTCGTGGCCGTCACCGGCGTGGCCGGGTCGGGCAAGACGACGTTCGTGATGGAGGGCCTGGTGGCGCAGCACCCCGAGGCCGTGGTGGTCGACCAGGCGGCGGTCGGCACCAACGTGCGGTCGTGCCCGGCGACCTACACAGGGCTGATGGGGCACCTGCGCACCGCGTTCGCCGCGGCCAACGGTGTCGACGCCTCGCTGTTCAGCTTCAACGCCGCGGGCGCGTGCCCCGAGTGCGAGGGGCGCGGGTTCCTCTCGACCGAGCTGTCGTTCCTGGACCCGGTCGTGACGCCGTGCCCGCTCTGCGGCGGCTCGCGCTACCGGGCGGAGGTGCTCGAGCACCTGCTCGACGGTCGGTCGAACGAGGACGTGCTGGCGATGACCGCCGACGAGGCGGCGGAGGTGCTGACGGGCACGGCGATCGTCAAGCGCGTGCGCAGCCTCGTGGACGTGGGGCTCGGCTACCTGACGCTCGGGCAGCCGCTCAGCACGCTGTCTGGCGGCGAGGCGCAGCGCATCAAGCTGGCCACCGAGCTGGGGCGGCGCGGGTCGACCTTCCTGCTCGACGAGCCCACGACCGGGCTGCACATGGCGGACGTGCGCAACCTGGTCGGCCTGTTGGGGCGGATCGTGGACTCCGGCAACACGGTCGTGGTCGTCGAGCACGACCTCGACGTGGTGTCGTGCGCGGACTGGGTGATCGACATGGGGCCGGAGGGCGGCGCGCTGGGCGGCCAGGTGCTGTTCGAGGGCACGCCGGCCGACCTCGTCGCCGTGGAGGGCTCGCTCACGGGCCGCTACCTGCGCGCCGCCATCGAGGGCGCCCCCGCGCCCGGGCGCGAGCTGACCGCACCGGCCTGACGCGACCCACGGCACGTTGTCGTCGCACCACGACAACGACGTACCGCTCGGTGGTGCCCGCGGTTAGGGTGCGCCGGACGCCGGGCACGCACTGCCGGTCCGCCCGCGAGCTCGAGGTTCCCGTGTCCCAACGCACCACCAACGCCGCACGCGCGCAGGTTCGCGCCGCCTCGAAGTCCAGGGAGGCGCGCGGCGCCAGCGGCGGCGCCGACGGCGGCGAGGACGATCGCCGACCCGACCGCACCTCCGGCCCAGTGGGCGTGCCCGCCGGCCCCGGCATGCCGGCCCGCCCCGGCCTGCGCGCCCGGCTGCGCTACCGCTTCGACCTGACGCTGTCGCGCGGCTCCGGCGCCCTCATCGGCTGGCTCGGGCTCGTCACCCTCGGGTTCGTGGCGATCACCGGCCTGCTGCTGATGGCAGCCGTCGCGACCTCCGGCGGGAAGATCAACGACAACCCCGACAACAGCTTCATCGAGAACTCGTGGCGCGCCCTCATGCGCACCCTCGACGCGGGCACCGTCACCGGCGACCAGGGCTGGTGGATCCGCGCGGCGTCGCTGTTCATCACCATCGCCGGCATCTTCATCTTCTCCACGCTCATCGGCCTCATCGCGAGCGTGATCGACCGCGCCATCGAGAGCCTGCGCAAGGGCCGCGGCGTCGTGCCGGAGGTCGGGCACACGCTCGTCCTGGGCTGGAGCGAGAAGCTGCACACCATCATCAGCGAGCTGCGGATCGCCAACGAGAACCAGCACCGCTC
>JAOPYS010000452.1 GCA_025964465.1 Thermoleophilia bacterium | reverse complement strand
CCCGCCGACGCCGCGGCGGCCGAGGCCGAGGACCAGACGCCCGCGTGAGCGACACCGCCGCAGCGACCACCGCCCGGCCGGCGCCGCACGCCTCGCGCGGGCGCGCGCGCGAGTGGCTGGGTGCCGTCGGCGCCGCCGCGCGCGTGGAGGCGCAGGTCGGCGTGCAGTACCGCGCGAACCTCCTGCTGTGGGGCGCGGTGCGCCTGCTGCAGAGCGTCGTGACCATCGCCGTGTGGCGCGCCGTGGCAGCGCAGGGCGCGGGCACCACGGCCGGGTACACCGCCGGGCAGTTCGCGGGCTACTTCCTCTGCGTGCTCGTGGCCGTGGAGCTCACCTACACGTGGGTCGCCGGGCGCCTGCCGCGCGAGATCCAGACCGGCGAGCTCTCCCCCCGCCTGCTGCGCCCCGTGCACCCGCTGCTGGAGTGGTTCGGGCGGATGGGCGCCTACAACGTCCTGCTCACCCTTGGACTGCTGCCATCGGTCGTGGTGCTGTGGGCCGTGTTCGACGCGCAGGTCGACTGGTCACCGGCCACGGCGCTCGGCGCCGCACTGGTGCTGCCGCTGTCGGCGACCACGCGCTTCCTCGCGGACTGCCTCGTCGGGGTGTGCGCGTTCTGGCTGACGCGCGTGGACGCGATCCGCTCGCTCTACACGTACGCGAGCCTGCTGCTGGCGGGGCAGTTCGCGCCGCTCGCGCTGCTGCCCGACTCGATGCGCACGGTGGCGCGCGTCCTGCCGTTCTACTGGACGCTCGGGTTCCCCGTCGAGCTGCTGACGGGGCGACTGACACTGCACGAGGCGCTCGTCGGCACGTGCGTGCTCGCCGCGTGGTGCGCGGCACTGTTCGCGCTGCTGACGGTGGCGTGGCGCCGCGGCGTGCGCCAGTACGGGGCGGTCGGCGCGTGACCTCCTCCACCTCCTCCACCTCCTCCGCCCCGGTCAGCGCCGGAGCCGTGCGCCCTCCCCTGCGACGCCTGCACTCGGTGCGCGCCGTGGGCGGGCTCGTGCGCTCCGCCATCCTCGAGGAGCTGCAGTACCGCTCGAATTTCTGGATCTACCTCATCAACGCGGTGGTGGAGCTGGGTCTGTCGCTGCTGACGTTGTCGATCGTGTTCGCGCACGTGGACCACCTCAACGGCTGGAGCCGCGACGACCTGCTCGTGCTGCTCGGCGCGTTCTTCCTCATGCAGACCGTGGTGCAGGGCATCGTGCACCCCTCCGTGTCGCAGCTCGTGCAGGACATCCGCACCGGCAACTTCGACCACCGCCTGCTCAAGCCGGTGGACGCGCAGCTCGTGTCGGTCGTGCAGCGCATCGACATCTGGCGCCTCGTCAGCGCCGCGCTCGGCCTCGGGCTGACGGTCGCGGGGCTCGTGCGCGGCGGCGACGCCCCGAGCGTCGGGCAGGTCGCCGCGTGGCTGGGGATGCTCGCGTGCGGCGCCGTCATCGCCGGCAGCTTCTGGTCGCTGATCAGCTCCGTGACGTTCTACACCGTGCAGGGCGAGGGCATCCTGTGGACGCTCGACGACATGTTCGAGCACGTGCGCTGGCCGATCGACATCTTCCCCACGGCGCTGCGCGTCACCCTGAGCAGCGTCTTCCCGCTCGGGGTCGCCATCACGGTCCCCGCGCAGGCGCTCACCGGGCGCCTCGACCTCGCAGGCGCTGGGCTCGCCGTCGGGCTGGCAGTCGCCTTCGCGACCTTCTCGCGCCTGGCGTGGAACCGCGCCGTGCGCCGCTACGAGGGCGCGTCGGCCTGAGCCATCGCCTCGGCCGAGCGCCGAGCCTCGCGCACCTGGGCACCGGTGAGCGGCTGCGGCTGCACCAGGTCGGCGCCGCGCGCCACGTCGTACACGGGGGCGCGGTCAGTCGGGATCGACGCCTTCCAGCGCTCGCCCGTCCAGTCCATCTGCAGCATGTGGAGCTTGCGCGTGGACAGGTCCGTGCCCGTGACGGCGTCGTGGTCGTACGCGTGCAGGTACATCCACCGCTGGCCCGCGTCGTCGACGATCGATTCGTGGTGGCCCGGACCCGAGCGCACGCCCTCGAGCTCCTCGACGAGGCGCCCCTCGACCGGCTCGAACGGCCCGAAGGGGCTCGCGCCGCGCATCTCCGACACGTTGTAGTGGTCGCGGATCGTGTCATCGCCCGAGACGATCAGCGACCAGCTGCCATCCGGGTTCTTGATCGGCTCCGCCGCCTCGATCAGGTTCATGTACCCTTGGTTGACGTGTGGCGCGGGGTGCGCCACCTCCACCGGCTCGCCCAGGAGCTTGGCGCCGTCCTCCGACAGCTGCTGCGCCCGGATCGGGTGACCCGACGAGCCCCAGTACAGGTAGTCGGTGCCGTCGTGATTGAGGACGAACGGGTCGATGCCGTCGAACACGTCGCGGCTGACGACGAGCGGGTCGCCCTTGGGCGTGAAGGTGTAGCCGTCCGTCGACGTGGCCAGTCCGATGCCTCGCTTGCCGTTGCCCTCGATCATCGCGGTCGCGGTGTCGTCGGGCAGGCCGCCGGGGCGCACCTCCGGCTTGGTGCCCTTCACCAGGCCCGTCATGTACATGCGCCACTCGCCGCCCTTCTCGCGCGGCGCCTGCACGAACGGTGCCCACACCGAATCTGCGGTGGGCTCCATCCACTCGGGCCACGCCGACAGCGAATCGCCGCGCGGCACGAAGTTGACGCCGTCCTCGGAGGTCATCAGCGGCACGCGCAGCAGCTCGCCACCCATCGGCTCGACCGTGGTGTAGTCGAAGTTGTTGGAGACGTACATGTGCAGCGGCCCACCGGGCTCGCGCGTTACGGACGGGTCCGCCGCGTGCCCGTCGAACACACGCCCGTTGAAGGACGTGTCGATGCGCGTCGCTTCCTTGGAGATCGCCTCGTACGCCTCGCGCTTGGCGCCGGAAGAGAACAGCCCCATGAAGGCCGCCTTGGCAGGATCGGCCGCAGGGCCGAGGTTGATGTTCACCATGTGTTCCCCCCGAACGGAACGGGCGCGATCGTCCCCCCGGACGCCGCGCACCACGTATCTCAGATATCGAGACAGGCGCGCCTGATGTTGCAGGACGGTACGGTCCAGTCGCGTGGCAGTTGCGCCTACACTGCTGCCCATGCCTGCACCCCTCACCGCCACCGTCTTCCATGATCCCGGCTGCCCGTGGGGCTACTCCGCGCTGCCGGCGCTGCGCGTGCTGGAGTGGCGCTACGGCACGCAGCTCGACTGGCGGCTCGTGCTGATCGGGCTCACCGACGACGCGCAGCAGTACGTCGCGCGCGGCTACACGCCGCTGCGCGCGGCGCAGGGCCTTGTGGGCTTCCGCCGGTTCGGCATGCCGCTCGCCCCCGTGCCGCGCGAGCGCATCTCGGCCACGGCGCGGGCGTGCCGCGCGGTCGTCGCGGCGCGGTTGCAGCACCCGGGCAGCGAGTGGCGCGTGCTGCGCGCGATCCAGCTCGCGTACTTCACGAGCGACCTCGTCCTCGAGGACGACGACGCGCTGCGCGAGGTGTTGCGCCGTGTCGACGGCGTGGACGCCGACGCGATCGCGGGCGCGCTGGATTCGGCCGAGGTGACGGCCGCCTACGAGACCGACAAGGCCGAGGCGCGCACCGCCGCAGGCACGGCCGGGTCGCTGCAGGGCAAGACCGCCAACACCGACGGGCTCGAGCGCTACACCGCGCCCAGCGTGGTGTTCGAGCGGGGCGGCCTGCGCCTCGAGGCGACCGGGTTCCAGCCGGTCGAGGCCTACGACGTGCTCGTCGCGAACCTCGACCCGGCGCTCGAGCGGCGGGCCCCGGCCGAGACCGCGGCCGACGTGCTGGCGGGCCTCGCCGACAGCCCGCACGGCCCCGACGCCTCGACCCAGGAGGTGGCGGCGATCATGGCTGCCGGCAACGACGCCGTGGACCGCGACCGTGCCGAGCTCGAGCTGCTCGCGCTCGTCGCAGAGGGGCGCGCGCGCCGCATCCCGGCCGGCGACCGCGCGCTGTGGC
>JAOPYS010000205.1 GCA_025964465.1 Thermoleophilia bacterium | reverse complement strand
GGTGCTCATCTCGATCACGGACGGCATCAAGCCCTACGGCGACCACGTGATGGGCTGGGCCAACCCCTCGTGCTGGGGCAAGATGCTCGCTGGCCTGGTGCTGCTGGCGGTGTTCGTGGTCGTCGAGCGTCGATCGAAGGATCCGATGTTCCGCCTCGACATGTTCCGCATCCGCGCATTCACGGCGGGCAACATCGCAACGCTGCTCGCCTCCCTCGGCCGCGGTGGGCTGATGTTCATGCTGATCATCTGGCTGCAGGGCATCTGGCTGCCGCAGCACGGCTACAGCTTCGAGGAGACGCCGCTCTGGGCGGGGATCTACATGCTGCCGCTGACGGTGGGCTTCCTCATCGCGGGGCCGGCGTCCGGGTACCTGTCCGACCGCTTCGGCGCGCGACCGTTCGCGACGGGCGGCATGCTGGTCGCGGCGGGCACGTTCGCCCTGTTCGAGGTGTTGCCGGTGAACTTCCGGTACGGGGCGTTCGCGGGGCTGCTACTGCTCATCGGCCTGGCGCTCGGGCTCTTCTCGTCGCCCAACCAGAGCGCGATCATGAACAGCGTGCCGGCACGCTCGCGCGGGGTCGGCGCCGGGATGATGGCGACCTTCCAGAACAGCGCGCAGGTGCTGTCGATCGGGGTCTTCTTCTCGCTCATGATCGCGGGCCTGGCGACCAGCCTGCCGCACGACATGCGGGCCGGCCTCGTCGACGCGGGCGTGCCGGCGAAGACGGCGGAGCGCATCGCCGACCAGCCGCCGGTGGGCGTGCTGTTCGCGTCGTTCCTGGGCTACAACCCGATGGCGCAGCTGCTCGGCGACGACGCGGACACGCTTCCCAAGGCGACGGTCGACGAGGTGACCGGCCGCTCGTTCTTCCCCGAACTGATCTCCCGGCCGTTCCGCCACGGCCTGCGCGAGGCGTTCACGTTCGCGCTGCTCGCGTGCCTCGTGGCGGCGGCGGCGTCGTGGCTGCGCGGCGGCCACTACGTGCACGAGGAGCAGGTCGACGGCGACGAGCACGCGGCCGAGGGTGCGGAGGGCGAGATCGCCCTGCCCGCCACCTGACCTCAGGCGTGGGCGAAGGCGCGGGCGCCGGCGACCATGGCCGGGAGGACGCGGTCGCCCTCGAAGGCCCAGGCGAGCGTGTGGGCCACGTTCCACTGGCGGATGCGCTCCGCGTCGAGCCCGGTGAGGTCGGCGACGAGGTCGAGGCGGCGGCGTGCGCGAGCCGCCGGATCGGGCGCCGCGAGCAGGTCCTCGAGGCGCTCGCGCACGACGGCGCACGCGTCGAAGGCCGGCTCGCCGACGAGCGGCTTGGGGTCGATCGCCAGCCAGCGCCCCGACCCCGCGTCGAGGATGTTGCAGCCATGCAGGTCGCCGTGCAGCACCACCGCGTCGGCCGAACGCTGGTCGGCGCCCAGGTCGCGGTAGGCGTCGCACGCCGCGTCGACCAGCCCGCGCTCGAACGGGCGCCCCAGCCGCTCCCACCGCTCCGGCACGGTCACGGCCCACTGCGCTGCAGCGTCGGCGAGGGTCCGGAAGCCGTGGTCGACGGGCGCCGGCCGCTGCAGCGCGCGCATGACCTCGGCCGACACGACGAACGCCGCGTCTTCCGCGTGCGTCGCCTGCAAGGTCGTGCCGGGCTCGCACCGCTCGAGCAGCAGCGCCCGGTCGCCTCGGTCATGCGCCACGAGCCGGACCGCACCCAGCCCGTCCCACCACGCCAGCGCGTCGGCCTCGCGCTCGCTCTCGGGCTCGGGGAAGTTGAGCTTCAGCACCAGCGGCCGGTCGCCCGCCCCCTGCACGCGCAGCGCGAGCCCGACGTTGCCCGAGGCGTACGGCTCACCCGGCTCGAGGCCCCAGCGTGCAGACGCGCGATCGACCAGGTCGGGCAGCTGCGACAGCCATGCGCGCCCCGCAGGCGTCGACCCCCACTGCGCGACCAGCGCCGCCGGCAGCGTCAGCCCCACGCGCCGACCACGCCGGGTGGGAACGGCAGGCGCAGCTGGTCGCCACCGCCCCCACGACCGGCCCCGCCCTCCTCCGGCGCCTCGAACCCGGCGACGCGCACGCCGATCAGGCGCACCGGCTGCGGCGGGTCGTACTCGCGCAGCAGCTCGCAGGCGATCGCCGACACGCGCGCCACGTCATTGGTGCGCTCCCCCAGCGTGCGGGCCCGCGTGATGGTCGTGAAGTCCGCGAGGCGCACCTTGATGCCGACCGTGCGCCCCGCGAGGTCGCGCCCCTGCAGGCGCTCGCACAGCTCCAGCGACAGCTCGCGCATGCGCCCCTCGAGCTCCTCCAGGTCGCCGATGTCGTGCTCGAAGGTCGTCTCCTCCGACGTGCTCTTGGGCTCGCGCGAGTGATGGACGATGCCCTCGTGCTCGAACCGCGCGCGAGCCTGCAGCTCCGCCCCGCGGCGCGGGCCGAACCGCGCCGCCAGGGCCTCGGGGTCGGCGTCGCGCACGTCGGCGATGGTGCGGATGCCCGCGATCTCCAGCGCCTCCACGGTCTTGGGGCCGAACCCGGGGATGAGGCGCGGCGACGCGTCGGCGAACAGCTCGCAGCACTGCTCGCGCGACGCGACGTTGAACGCGTTGGGCTTGCGGTGGTCGCTCAGCACCTTGGCGCAGAGCTTGTTGGGGCCGATGCCCACGCTGTAGCGCAGGCCGGTCTCGGCGTGGATGCGGGCGACGAGCTCGCGCACCGCGCGCACGGGGCGCTCGAGCGCGGTGATGTCGAGGTAGGCCTCGTCGAGCGAGAGTGGCTCGATCGTGTCGCACGCCGCCTGCATCAGCTCCATCGCCTGGCGCGAGTAGCGCCGGTACAGCTCGAAGTCGGGCCGCACGAACACGCCGTGCGGGCAGAGCATCCGCGCGCGGGCGGCAGGCTGCGCCGAGCCGATGCCGTACTTGCGAGCCTCGTAGTTCGCGGTGGTGACGATGCTGCGCGCGCTGTCGCCCGCGACGATCACGGGCTTTCCGGCGAGCGACGGGTCCTCGAGCAGGTGGATCGAGGCGTAGAAGGCGTCGGCGTCGAGGTGCGCGATCACGCGGCGGTCGGGATCGACGGGCGGCGGCGGGTCGACGCGGGTGTCGGGGGGCGGCGGCTCCACCCCCACCACTATGCCAGCAGGCGCGGATCCAGCGGCAGCTCGTCGCCGCGAACGAGCGCGTACACGAGCGTGTCGCGGCGCTGCCCGTCGGGGTCGGCCAGCGAGCTCCGCAGCGTCCCCTCCTCCACGAACCCGAGCCGGCGCGGCACCGCGCTGCTGCGTGCGTTGCGCGGGTCCATGCGCACTTCGACGCGGTGCACCGCCGGGTCCTCGAAGGCGGCGTGCACGAGGGCGGCGACGGCCTCGGTGACGTAGCCACGTCCCTCGCGGTCGGCGCGGATCCAGTACCCCAGCTCGACGGTGCCCGGGTCGCCCGAGCGCAGGTGGAACCCCGTCCCCCCGACGTGGGCGCCTCCCTCGCGCTCGAAGATGCCGAGCGGGAAGTCCTCGCGCCGGGCCCAGCGCGCACCGAAGCGGGCGATCACCTCGCGCGTGTCGGCCTCGCTCGTCGTCGCGTCGACCCACGGCATCCA
>JAOPYS010000192.1 GCA_025964465.1 Thermoleophilia bacterium | reverse complement strand
CACCGGGTGGCACGCCGATGTCCGACGGCCACGGCGGCTACATCCCGGTGCAGGCCGGCGGGACGACCAGGGCCGACGGCCACGGCGGGTACGTCGCCGTGCCGCGGGGTGGCACGACGATGTCCGACGGCCACGGCGGCTACGTGCCGGTGCCGGCCGGTGGCACCACGATGTCCGATGGGCACGGCGGCTACATCCCCGTCCCCGCGGGTGGCACCACCATGTCCGACGGGCGAGGCGGCTACATCCCCGTGCAGGCGGGCGGGACGACGATGTCCGACGGGCACGGCGGCTATGTCGCGGTACCGCCGGGCGGCACGACGATGTCGGACGGGCACGGCGGCTACGTCCCCGTGCAGCCGGGCGGCACGACCATGTCCGACGGGCACGGCGGGTACGTCCCCGTCCCGGCCGGCGGGACGACGATGTCGGACGGGCGCGGCGGCTACGTCTCCGTCCCGCCCGGTGGCACGACATCCTCCGACGGGCACGGCGGGTACGTCGTGCTGCCGCCGACCGGGTGGGTGCCGGACGGCAACGGCGGGTGGATGCGCGACCCGAACGCCTAGCGCGTCAGCCCGGGACGCGGTGCCCGCCGGGGCGCATCTCGTAGAAGCCCCAGACCACGTACCACGCGCAGCCGAGCACGGCGCCCCAGACCATGCACGGGAACAGGTCGCCGAAGGTGGGCTTGTCGGCGTGCCCCTCGGCGTAGCCGCTGGCGACGTAGGCGAGCCCGAGGGCGGACCACGCGCCCCCGACGAAGCCGCAGATGCCGCGGATGATCACCCGACCACGCCGCGAGTCGCCGACACGCGGCTCGGCCGGCAGCAGGTGCAGCACCATCCCCAGCACGATGCCGAACACCACGCCGGGTACGAACCACTTCCAGTCGAGCGTGCCCGCCAGCGTGTTGGTCCCACTCAGCATGCCGGCGAGCACGGCATCGCGCTTGACGGCGCGCATGTCGAGCGAGGCGCCCATCCAGCGGCTCGGCGGCTCGGTGGTCGTGGCGGCGGTGGCCTCAGGCATGGACGATCTCCCCCAGCGCGTCGGCGAGCGGTACGTAGCGCACGCCGTTGGCCTCCGCGACCTCCTCGCTCGTGACCTGGCCGGCCACGACGTTGGCGCCGCGGCCGAGCACGACGTCGTCGAGCAGCGCGTCGCGCACGCCGCCGTTGGCGAGCTTGAGCACGTAGGGCAGCGTCACGTTGGTGAGCGCCTTGGTCGAGGTGATCGGCACCGCGCCCGGCATGTTGGCGACGCAGTAGTGCAGCACGTTCTCCTCCACGTACACCGGGTCGGTGTGCGTGGTGGGCCGGCTCGTCTCGAAGCAGCCGCCCTGGTCGATGGCCACGTCGACGACCACGCTGGCGGGCTTCATCGTGCGCAGCATGTCGCGTGACACGACGCGCGGCGCGAGGGCTCCGGGCAGCAGCACCGCACCGATGACCAGGTCGGCGTCGACGACCTGCTCGGCCACGGACAGCGTCGTCGACACGATGAAGTTGACGCGCCCGTCGAGGATCTCCTCGAGGTAGCGAAGGCGGTCGATCGAGCGGTCGACGATGTTGACGTTGGCGCCCATCCCGAGCGCGATCTTGGCGGCGTTGTAGCCGACGTTGCCGCCACCGATGACGACGACCTTGGCCGGCTTCACGCCGGGGACGCCGCCGAGCAGGATGCCGCGGCCGCCCTGGTTCTTCTCGAGGTACTTGGCGCCCTCCTGGGCCGCGAGGCGACCCGCGACCTCGCTCATCGGGGCGAGCAGCGGGGTGCGGCCGTCGTCGGTCTGCACCGTCTCGTAGGCGATGCAGGTCGCGCCGGTCGCCTGCAGGCGCTGCGTGAGGCCGGGCTCGGGGGCCAGGTGCAGGTAGGTGAACAGGGTCTGGTCCTCGCGCAGCCGCTCGGGCTCGCCGTCGACCGGCTCCTTCACCTTGAGGATGAGCTCGCTCTCCTCCCACACCTCGTCGCAGCTCGCGATGCGCGCGCCGACGGCGCGGTAGTCGGCGTCCTCGAACTGGCTGCCGACGCCGGCGCCCTCCTGGACGAGGACCTCGTGGCCGCAGCGCACGAGTTCGTGTGCCCCCGCGGGGGTCAGCGCGACGCGGTACTCGTCGGGCTTGATCTCGGTGACGACTCCGACCTTCATGGTGCGATCCTTCGGGAGTGTGACGAACGGACCGAGCCTACAGGGGGATCAGTCCTTCGCGAGTCGCACGAGCGTGCGGGCCACCTCGAGCATGGCGTCGAGGTCGCGCACCTCGACGTACTCCTCGGTGGTGTGGATGCGACGCATGCCGTTGGGCAGGTTGGCGGTCGGCATGCCGGCCTGGTTGAAGACGTTGGCGTCGGAGCCGCCGCCGCACGGCACGAGCTGCGGCTCGTGGCCCGCGGCGCGCAGCGCCTTGACGGCGTGCGCGACGGGGGCCGATCGCTCCGTGAAGGTGTAGGCGCGGTACTCGTCGCGGCGACTGACGTCGAGGTCGACGGCGTGGCGCGTGGCGGCGTCGGTGAAGGCGGCGAGCACGTCCGCCATCACCTCGGCGGCGCGGTCGTGGTCGAGGCTGCGCACCTCGCCGTGCACGACGCAGCGCTCGGGGACGATGTTGGTGGCGGTGCCGCCGTCGATGAGTCCGACGTTGGCGGTCGTGCGGTCGTCGACGCGGCCGTGCGGCATCGCGGCCACGGCATCGGAGGCCGCGCGGATGGCGCTTCGACCCTGCTCCGGGGCGATGCCCGAGTGGGCTGCCTGGCCGGTGAAGGTGGCGGTGAACGAGACCTGCGTCGGCGCGGACGTGACGACCTTGCCGATGTCGTTGGCGTGGTCGAACACGTAGCCGAACTTCGCGGCGAGCCAACCCGTGTCGAACGCCTTGGCGCCGAGCAGCCCGATCTCCTCGCACGGGGTGAGGACGATCTCGACGCCGGCGTGGTCCTCGCCGGAGTGCACGAGCTCGCGCACCAGCTCGAGCATCACGGCGACGGCGGCCTTGTTGTCGCCGCCGAGGATCGCCTCGCGCTCGTTGGTGACGGTCAGCACGCCCTCGCGGTCCTCGAGCACGGGCACCACCTCGTCCTCGAGCGTGACGGTGTCGAGGTGCGCGCAGAAGAACAGCGGCGTGCCGGGGACGGTGGCGGGCAGCCGGGCGTAGAGGTTGCCGCACCCGGCACCGCCGCCGGGGATGGTGGTGGCGGCGTCGTCCTCGCGGACCTCGAGCCCGAGGCCCTCGAGGTACCCGCGACACCACGCCGCGCAGCGACCCTCGTCGCGCGCCTCCGACGGGATGGCGGCGAGCTCGAGGAAGGTGTGGAGCACCGAGGTCGCGACGTCGGTGGGGAGCGAGTCGAGGTCGACGCGCTCGGCGGTGGCGGTGGTCGTGTCCATGCCCCGAGCCTACTGGGCGCACCGAGGTGCGGGGCTGGAGGTCAGCGCCCGGATTCGCGCTGGACGACGTGGGCGAGCCCGCGCGCGGCGTCCACGAGCGCGGTCAGTCGCGGCGCGCGCGTGTCGAGCGAGATCGTCACGAACCGGACCGCCGCCGCGCCGGACGGCGCGAAGGGGTCCTCGAACCGCATCGTGCCGCGGCGCGGCACCGTCACCTGGTCCGGGGCGGGCAGGTCCTCCGGGCGAAGCGCCGCCCAGCTGGAGCGCAGCAGCTCCACCGCGGTGCGAGCGTCGGCGATCGAGGCGACCTGCCCGGGATCGAGCCACTCGGAGCGGTTGAAGACCGTGCCCTGGGCGTACGACGAGACCGTCGGCCAGCCCCCGTCAGCGACGTCCACGAGCGTGAGCTGGTGCTGCACGGTGCGCCCGAACAGCGCGGGCTCGGCCCACGAGATGGCGTACCTGGGCAGCGTCGCCCCGACCGCCCTCATCGCCGCACCCCCGTGCTCGTTGCCGGCGCGGGCTGCGGGGGCAGCACGCCGACCGTGCGCGTCTCGGTGCTGGCGACCACGCCGGAGAGCTCGGCGGTCACGCGGGCGCGGTCGGCCGCGGTGAGGCGACCGTTGCCGTCCGGGTCGTAGGCGCGAAGCACCGCCTGCAGCTCGGCGCGGGTGACGACGCCGTCGCCGTCTGCGTCGGCCTTGCGAAGTAGCGGCTCGATCGTGTACGTCGTGCGGCGCTCCTTCACGGCCAGCGTGCCGGCGGGGACGAACCAGCCGCGCAGTGGCTCGGACCACGTCTTCGTGGTGGTGCGCTGCGACTCGCCGAGGGTGCGTACTCCGGCGACCGCGTCGTAGGCGAGGCGCCCGTCGCCGTCGCGGTCGAAACCGGCGGTCAGCTCCGCGGCGACCTCGTCGAGCGACCAGCCGTTGGCGGCGCGGAAGTCACGTTCGTGCTTCGCGTCCTGCATGGCGCGTGCCGCCACGAACCCGATGAGTGCGATGACTCCCATGACTGCGACGACCGGCATGACCCCTCCTCCTGCTTCCCCCTGTGG
>JAOPYS010000171.1 GCA_025964465.1 Thermoleophilia bacterium | reverse complement strand
CCTTCGGCGCCGTCGTACCTTGATGGAGCAGGGAGCGAGCGAGACGCTCCCGGCCACCGAGCCTGGCGACTTCGTCCCTCGCCAGACCAAGCTCACGTCCCATATCTCGCACGCCACGCGGAAGCCTCGTCCCGGCTGTCCCACCGCACATGGCACGTAATCGCAGCGGCCCGCTCCCTTCGTCCCGGAGCGGGCTGCAGCGTCTTCCGGCGAGTCAGGCGTGTGCTGCCACCAGCTGGTCGATCCGCACGAGGTTCCCGGACGGGTCGCGCACCGCGAAGTCGCGGGTCCCCCAGAACTGGTCGGCGGGCTCCGACACGATCTCGGCGCCGGCGTCGCGCAGGCGCTCGAACGCGGCATCGAGGTCGTCGGCGTGGAAGTGCACGCCGTTCATCGCGCCCTTGGCCAGCAGCGCGGCGACGGTGTCGCTGTCGCCGGGGCTGCCGTTCACGAAGTTGGTGAGCACGATCGACACGCCGGGGTCGGACACGGCGCCGACGGTGATCCAGCGGAATCCCTTGTTCTCGACGTCGCGGCGAACCTCGAGGCCGAGCTGGTCACGGTAGAAGGCGAGCGCCTGCTCCGGGTCGTGGACCTGGACGAAGCACTGCGAGAGGGTGAGTTCCATGCCCAGACGTTACTCGGCGCGTGACCCGGGCGTTTCTCCGATCCTGCTCGGTCACCGACCGGGCCGCGTGGCCTCGCGGGCGATGCACCCGGGCACCCGCTCGAGCGCCTCGTGGTCCTGCGCCCGGTAGGCGGTCGGGGTCGCCCCGACCAGCTCGGTGAAGCGGGCGCTGAACGAGCCGAGCGAGGAGCAGCCGACGGCCAGGCACACCTCGGTCACGGACAGGTCGCCGGCGCGCAACAGCGCCTGCGCCCGCTCGATCCGGCGCGTCATCAGGTACGAGTACGGCGACTCGCCGTACGCGGCCTTGAACTCGCGCGCGAAGTGCGCCGTCGACATGAGGGCGGCGCGGGCGACCGTCGCCACGTCGAGGGGGCTCGCGAACTCGCGGTCCATGAGGTCGCGGGCGCGGCGCAGGTGCGCGAGGTTGTCGATCGCTTCGGGCCGCACCGCACCGACCCTAGACGGTCCCGACGGCGGGCACCGCCTTCGACCTGCGTCGGAACGCTCGCCCCCTCCGGCTCGAAGGACCGGAGAGCGTGCGCGCCGCCGGGACGGCAGCGCGACGGACCGCGCTCGCAGGCAATGGGACGAGGCACTGCGTGGGCGCGACGATCACGGCACCAATCCAGCGCGGGTTCAACGCGTACACGCCGATCGAGGCTGGCGTCGACACGTCGCAGGCCACGAACGCCAACCCCTCCTCCTCGGGCTCGAAGGCCGGCCTCGTCGGCCTGCTCGCCGGCGGCACGGCGCTCGGCGTCACCGGGCTCGCGCTGCGCCACGCCGGGCACGGGCGCCTCGGCCTCGGGCTCGCCGCCGCCGGTGCAGCGATGCTCGGCGCGTCGCTGCTGTCGGGATGTTCGCTCGGAGCGGCTGCGCCGAAGCCCAGCACCTTCGAGCAGTCCCACCAGGACCCCATCTCGATCTCCGCGACCTCGCTCGACAACCTGCCGCACGGCGCCGACCGCACCAACCCGGCACCGCCCGGCTACCGACCGGGAGGTGCCGCCGCGCAGGGACGCGCCGGCGTGGTCGAGGTGATGCACCAGTACGGCACCGGCTCGGGGTGGGTGGTTGCGCCGCACCGCATCATCACGAACCATCACGTGATCGACGGCGTCGACAGTCGCATCCAGGTGCGCGACAGCCACGGCCGTGACCACGACGCGACGGTGATCGCCTCCGACCGCGCGCACGACCTGGCGATGCTGCGCGTGGACGACCTCGACGATGCACCGCTCCCCCTCGACGACGCGGTCGATGGCGGCGAGCTGGCGGAAACAACCGGCTACCCCGGCGGCGCGTTCCACCAGGACGCCGCCACGGCGCGTGCAACCGTGACGGTGCACGACGGGGCCTACACGCGCCCGGGCACGTTTTTCTCCGGCACCTCGGCGCCCGGCGTGAGTGGTGGCCCGATCATCAACGGCGCCGGCGACGTCGTCGCCACCGCGTTCGCGGTCGGCTCCATGCCGGCCGGCAGCGCGGGCGCCGGCCCGTTCGTCATGGGCATCCCCAACGACCAGGTGCGCGCGTTCGTCGCCGCGAACCGCTGACCCACGGCGACGGCGTCAGCCGCCGCCGCCGGTCGAGATGATATTGCCTCCGGCCGCGCCGACCACGCCGGCGCCGTGCTCGCTGATCAGCGCGACCCCGCCCACGTGGGTGATACCGCCGCCGTTGGTGGAAATGATGCCCGCACCGTTCGGGCCGATCAGCGCCGAACCGTTGCCGGAGATGATCGCCGAGCCGTTGCCCGAGATGATCGAGGCCACACCGGTGGGAACGGCGCCGAGGTCGGGGTCGAAGCCGAAGGTCAGGTTGCCACCACCCGTGGCGACGATGCCGAGACCGTGCTCGCTCAGGAGCGCCGATCCGTTGCCGGAGATGATGTTGCCACCACCCGTGGCGACGATGCCGCCACCGTTGGTCGAGATGATGGGGGCGGCCGGTCCGACCCCGCCCGCAGCGGTGCCGACGTTGAGGTGGGCGATCTTGTCCTTGGACGCGTCATCGACCGCGGCCACGGCGACCGGGGTGGCGGCGACGGTCGCGGTTGCGGGTCGCACGCCTCCCCCGAAGAAGGATGCGAGCAGGCCCGTGACCTGGTCCCACCACGACCCCTTGGCAGCTGCGCGCCCGGTCGGCACCGCCTTGCTGCCCACGAGGGCCTTGGACGCGATCGTCGTACGCTTCCACGCCTGCGTGGTCGTGAACGTCCAGCGCCGACCCATCTCCGTGTCGATGAAGTTGTCGCCCTTCTTCGGGTCGGCATTGATGTACGGGCCGAGCACGTCGACGTGCGTGGCGCCGCAGACCATCTGGCCCGTGGAATCGGTCCAGGTCGCCGCGAGGCGGATGCGTCCGGGCTTCGCGGCCGAGACCACGGCGGTCGCCGTTCCGGGGGAAGCACCGCCGGCACCGGTCGTGAGCACCGATGTCAGCCCGCCCACGCCGGTGGCATCGACGTAGACCTTCGCGCCGTTGAGGAACTGGCCGACCCACCTGCCGTTCACCTTGTGGATGCCCGTGCGGCTGCCCACGAAGACCTGGAACGCCTCCTGCGCCGCCGCGCCCCCGGACCCCGTCGCGCGCAGGGCGTTCGTCCCAGCCACCAGCGACGCCTTCTGCGCCGACTCCATGGTGTAGATGCGCAGGTCGGTGAGCGCCATCGATTCGGGCGCGACGATCGTCTCGTCGATGCGCCCGTTGCCGGCCTTCGCCACCTGCTTGCCGCCCTCGCAGCGGTCACCACTGTCGACGTCGACCTCCCGGGGCGCGGTCGTGGTCTTGACCGTCTGCACGCGCACGTCGTCGACCTTGCAGTGCAGCGACGCCATCGCGGCCTGGTAGTCGTCCCACGGCAACCCGGCGAGCTGCGCGCCGTCCTGCAGGCAGCTGTCCTTCGTGGTGCCGCCGTACAGGGTCACGGTCGCAACGACCGGAGCGCTCGCGCCCGTCGTCACCAGGTGCCCGGGCACGGTGAAGGTCTTCGCGCCGTCGCGGTAGGTGACCGACAGCACGTCGCCCTCCTGCCACGGCCCCTTGGTCGGGTTGGTGCCGAGCGGGCCGCCGCTGCGCGCCGAGCCGTACCTCGTCGCAGCGGGCTTCCACTCGACGTTGGGCCCGAGCTCGAACATGGCGGCGCGGTTGACGCTCGACTGCGCCGCCGAGTACTGAAGCCCGCGGATCTCGGGGAACGGCTTGCGCACCGTGGTGTCGGTCACGGAGGTGAACACGATGCCGCCGAGCACGGCGCCGCCCGGAGGCACCACGACCGCGCCGCCGTTGCTGCCGCCGCCCCCCGTGGCCGGCTTGGTGCCGTCGTCCTTGCCCTCGCAGTCGGCATCCACGGCGTCCGCGACGTCGACGTTGGCGAGGTCGGCCGAGCCCGTGCCGCAGTGGACGTCGTCGGCCACCCCGTCGCGGGCGGCGATCGTGTCGTCGCCGTTGTCGCCGGAGAGCAGGTCGACCCCGCCGAGGCCGAGCAGGCTGTCGTTGCCCTGGTTGCCGTACAGCTGGTTGTCGGCGTCGTTGCCGGTGAGCACGTCGGGGCCGGTCGAGCCCTGGAGGCCCTCGATCGAGTTGGTCGTGCCGCCGATGTCTTCGTTCTCCGGACCATCGTCGTGCAGCCCGTCGAGCGAGGCCGTGACACCAGCCGAGTGCGTGGTGTCGGCGAAGGAGACGAGGTCGCGGTTGCCGCCGCCCGCGTACGCGTCGACCCCCGCGCCGCCGCTGAGCTGGTCGGCACCGTCGCCGCTCGCGTCGACCCCGTTCTCGGCGTCGCCCGCGAGGAAGTCGTCGCCGGCACCCCCGAAGATCCGGTCGTCGCCCCGCTCACCGACGAGCACGCCCGTGCGAGCGCCGACCTGGATCGCGTTGATCGTGTCGTTGCCGGCGCCCGACAGCACGTGCACTGTCGTGACGCCGGTCACGTCGCACGACACCTGCTGCGACGTCGCCGTCGCCACGCACGCCGGGCCCACGGGCGCCGGCACTGCCGGCCCCGTCGGCGTGATCTCCGAGATCGTCATCGCGTTGCCGGACGCGATCAGGATGAAGCGGTGGTCGACCGCAGCAGTGTCGTTCGTGTCGACCGTCAGGACGCTGCCGGTCACCGATATCGATCCCGGGCCGTAGGTCGCGGCGACGCTGAGCGTGTTCGAGAGGCTCGAGCAGTTCGCGACCGTGTCGCTCGCATCTCGCTGGCCCCCGTTGCTCCCGTCGCCACCACAGTCGATCGAGTCGACCTCACCGTCCACGGTGTGGAAGTTGTCACCGCCGGCGTCTCCGAACAACGTGTCAGTGCCTGTCCCGCCCGTCAGCTCGTCGCCGTCGACGCCTCCGTCGATCGTGTCGTTCCCGGCACCGCCGTTGAGGTGGTCGTTGCCAGCGAAGCCGGCGATGACGTTCGGACCTGAGTCGCCGGTGATCGTGTCGTCGGCGAGCGACGTGTTGGATCCATCGATGTTCTCCACCGACGTCGCCGAGCCGCCCACGTTGTCGTGCTCGCTCGCCCGACCGTCGTTGGCGAGGTTGTCGAGGGTGATGGTCAGGTAGTCGTCGTGGCAGATCTCGCCGTCGTCGTAGGAGACCGTGTCCGAGCCGCCCCCGCCGGCGAAGTCGTCCCCGCCGCAACCGCCGTACAGGATGTCGTCGCCTTCGTTCCCGATGTCGCCGCCCGCGTCCTGACCGAAGATCGAGTCGGCCCCGCCGTCCCCGCGGAGCACGTCGTTGCCCCGGTGACCCATGATCGTCGCAGGGATGGTGGCCGCCGCACCGGAGGTCTGCAGGGTGAGCTGGTCGTCCTGCGTGCCGCCGTCGAGGTAGACCCGCGTCGTGACGGCTCCCAGGCAGGTGACCGTCGTGGCGTTCCCCGTGCAGTTCATGCCCGTGGGCGGCAGCGACCCGGGCCCCATCTCCGTGATCGTCCACGTCCCATTGTCGGTCGACGTGACGATGACGTTGTGGTCCGTGTCGTTGCCGGGCAGGTCCTCGCGGAGGTTGAGGTCGAGCTCACCGGAATCGAGTTGCACCAGTGGCGTGGCTCCGGCGACCTGCGGGGCGAGGCACATGATCACGAGCATGGTCGTGAACGTGAACGCGCGGACGAGACGGACCATTCGGGCACCTCGGACGGGAATCGTCGTGTCAGGCCGCGGAACGGTCGCGCGGCGAACCTGAGCCTAACTGTGCATCCGGAGCGCTGTCCACCACGTCGATGCGACGGTGGTAGTGTCGATGCGCACGCTTTGAGTGGAGGGGGATCCATGAAGACCGTCATCTCCGGTGGCACCATCGTCACCGCGTCCGAGACCTACCGAGCCGACGTGCTCATCGAGGGCGAGCGCATCGTCGCGATCGGCACCGACCTGTCCGAGGGCGCGGACCGCGTCATCGACGCGACCGGCAAGCTCGTCCTGCCGGGCGCGATCGACGTGCACACTCACATGGACATGCCCTTCGGCGGCACCACCTCGTGCGACGACTTCACCTCCGGCCACGTGGCGGCGCTGCACGGCGGCACGACGATGCACATCGACTTCTCCACACAGCCCAAGGGCGGCTCGCTGCAGGACGGCCTCGACACGTGGCACGCCAAGGCGGACGGCAAGGCCGTCATGGACTACGGCTTCCACATGATCGTCACCGACGCGCGCCCCGAGGTGATCGAGGAGCTCGACTCGATGGTCGAGCAGGGCGTGACAAGCTTCAAGTGCTTCCTCGCCTACCCCGACGCGCTGATGGTGGACGACGACACGCTCTTCGCGGTGATGGAGCGCGCGTCCGCCAACGGCGGGCTCGTCATGATCCACGCGGAGAACGGGCAGGTCATCGACACGCTCGTCAAGCGCGCCGTCGCCGCGGGTGACACGCGCCCGGGGTTCCACTACCGCACCCGCCCCGCCGCGCTGGAGGGCGAGAGCACCGAGCGCGCGATCGCGCTGGCGAAGGTCGCCGACGCCCCGGTCTACATCGTGCACGTCACCTGCGCCGAGGCGGTCGACGCGATCGCACGCGCCCGCGCCAAGGGCCAGAAGGTCTGGGGCGAGAGCTGCACGCAGTACTTCTACCTCACCCAGGATGACCTGGACCGCGACGGGTTCGAGGGCGCGAAGTTCGTGTGCTCGCCGCCGCTGCGCACGGAGGCCGACCAGGCCCGGCTGTGGGAGGCGATCCGCCGCGACGAGCTCGAGGTGATCTCCACCGACCACTGCCCCTTCAACTACGAGGGCCAGAAGACGCTCGGACGCGACAGCTTCGCGGGCATCCCCAACGGCATCCCCGGCATCGAGGAGCGGATGGGCCTGCTGAGCGAGGCCGTGTGGGAGGGCCACCTCACCGCGCAACGCTGGGTCGAGGTGACCGCCACCAACCCCGCGAAGCTGTTCGGCTGCTACCCGAAGAAGGGCACGATCGCGCCCGGCTCCGACGCCGACATCGTCGTGTGGGACGCCGAGGCCACGCACACGTGGTCGAAGGAGACCACGCACTCGGCCATCGACTACACGTGCTACGAGGGCATGGAGACGCGCGGGGTGCCGACGCACGTGCTGAGCCGCGGCGAGCTGATGGTCGAGCATGGTCAGCTGACCGATGCCGCCACCCCCGGCCGCGGCCAGTTCGTGAAGCGCCGTCCCTTCGAGTTCGAGCGGCCCGGCGAGTTCGTCGGCCCGGTCGAGGCGCGCGAGACGGCGCATGCCTGACCTCGTCCGCGGCGTCGACTTCGTCAGCCTCGGCACCGAGGACCTGGCGCGGGCCGTTGCCTTCTACCGCGACACGCTCGGCCTCGAGCTGACCGTCGATCGCTCGCCGCACAACGCCGAGTTCGACACCGGCACGGTCACCCTCAGCCTGCTCGATCCAGTGAAGATGGGGATCGGCACGTTCACTGCGAACCCGAACCCGCTCGCGCTGCACGTCGACGACGTGGCCGCGGCCCGAGCCGAGCTCGAGGCGCTCGGCGTGGAGTTCGGCGACCCGATCGACACCGGCGTCTGCCACATGGGGATCTTCCAGGACCCCGATGGCAATTCGCTCATGCTCCACCACCGCTACGCACCGAAGGAATCCTGACATGACGATCGTCAAGGCCGCACTCATCCAGGCCCACGCCAACATGGGCAAGCAGGAGGCGATCGACAAGCACGTCGGGATGATCCGCGACGCCGCCTCGCAGGGCGCGCAGGTCGTCTGCCTGCAGGAGATCTTCTACGGCCCCTACTTCTGCGCGGACGAGGGCAACACCGAGTGGTTCCGCACGGCGGAGCACGCGGAGACGGGCCCGACGGTGCTGCTCATGCAGGACCTCGCCAAGGAGCTCGGCATCGTGCTGGTGCTGCCAATCTACGAGGAGGCGATGCAGGGCGTCTACTACAACACCACCGTGGTGATCGACGCCGACGGCACCAACCTCGGCAAGTACCGCAAGACCCACATCCCGCAGGTCGGACCGATCTTCTGGGAGAAGTTCTTCTTCAAGCCCGGCAACCTCGGCTACCCCGTGTTCGACACGGCGGTCGGCAAGGTCGGCGTGGTGATCTGCTACGACCGCCACTTCCCGGAGATCTACCGCGAGCTCGGGCTGCGCGGCGCGCAGATCGTGTTCAACCCGAGCGCCACGGTCGAGTCGCTGTCGCGCTACCTGTGGGAGCTGGAGCAGGTGGCGGGCGCCGCTGCCAACGGCTACTGGGTCGGTGCGATCAACCGCGTCGGCATCGAGTCGCCGATCAGCGAGCACAAGTTCTACGGGTCGAGCTACTTCGCCAACCCCAAGGGCGAGATCGTGGCGCAGGCCAACGACACCGACGACGCGATCGTGATGCACGACATCGACCTGGACCAGATCCAGTCGGTGCGCGACACGTGGCAGTTCTTCCGCGACCGGCGCCCGGAGACCTACACCGCGACGGTCGACCCCGCACTGCCGTGAGCCGACGCGCCCGCGGGTGACCGCGGCAGGCCCACCCCGAGCTGCAACGCCCGACACGGCGCCCCCGATACCCCGGTAGGGGAAGACGGCCGGGGGGCCGAGTCATGTCGGGGGATCGTTGTTGCATGCCTGATTTCGGACGTATCGCGCGCGTCGCGATACCCGTTGCCGTGGGGCTCGGTGCGGTCGTCGCGGCGCCGATCGTCGCCCACGCCGTTGCGGACGACCACACCGCGCCGCCGACGACCGCTCCGCCGGCGCCCCCGCCGCTGCCTGCGGGTCAAGCTGGCGACGGAGCTGCGCACGTCACGCCTCCAGCGCCCCAGACGACCGAGCCCGCCCCGGCACCCGCACCCGCGCGCCGCACGTACGCGAACCCGGTCTTCGCCGAGGACGCACCCGACCCATCCGTGGTGCGCGCCGAGGACGGCAGCTTCTACGCGTACACGACGGAGGGCCACGGCCTGCCCTTCCAGGTGCTGCACTCGAAGGACCTGGTCTCGTGGGAGCGAGCCGGCGCCGCCTTCGAGGGCGCCGGGCCCGCGTGGATCAAGGAGCACCGCTGGGCGCCGGACGTCAAGCGAACGGGCGACCACTACACGATGGTCTACTCCGGACGCGGCGACGACGGCAGGATGCGAATCGGCTACGCGACTGCGAAGACGGCGGCCGGCCCGTTCCAGGACCGCGGCATCCTCGTGGACAGCCACGGCTCGACGGGCTTCACAATCGATCCGGACCTCGTCGAGGTCGAGCCCGGGAAGTTCGTCCTCTACTACGGCTCGACGGGCGGCAACGACGGCCCAGTGGACGGCACCGGCATCAAGGCGGTCGGTGTCGAGCTCGCCGCGGACGGCACGATGACGGCGAATGGCGCGGGCGGCACCGTGCTGCCGGAGGCCGGGGACCGCACGCTCGTCGAGGGCGCGTGGGTCACCAAGCACGGCGACGAGTGGTACATGTTCTACTCGGACGGCAAGTGGGACGCGGGCGCCGGCAGCGACGAGTACAACGTCAAGGTCGCCAAGGGACCGAGCCCGCTCGGGCCCTTCACCAAGAAGGAGGGCGCCGTGCTGCACGGCGCCGGCGGGTTCTCCGGCACCGGCCACAACTCGATGGTCACCGACGACGACGGCCAGGACTGGATGATCTACCACGCCTGGGGCGCCGACCGCTCCAAGGGCCGGGTGCTCATGATGGACAAGATCGAGTGGAAGGACGGCTGGCCGGTCGTCAACGGCGGCAACGGCGCCTCCACCGGCACCCACGACGCGCCCGTGGTCACCGCGCGCGTCGGAGCTTCGACGCTCGCGCCTCGCTGACGTCGCGCAGTCGCTAGTGGTCGGGCAGGGCGCGGCGCGCCTCGGCGAGCGCCTCGGTGAGGTCGTCGGGCAGCGGCGACGCGACCTCCACCGGCTCGCCGGTGCGCGGGTGCGGGAAGCTGAGCCGCGCAGCGTGCAGGAATTGGCGTGACAACCCGAACTGGGGCGATTCGCCGTAGGTCGGGTCAGCCACCACCTGGTGGCCGATCGACTCCATGTGCACGCGGATCTGGTGGGTGCGCCCCGTCTCGAGCTTCAGGCGCAGCAGCGTGGTCGTGGGCAGCACTTCCTGCACCACGAAGTGCGTGATGGCGTCCTGCGGGAAGTCGGTCTCGATCGAGCGCTTGGACGAGTCGCGCACGTCCCGCCCGATCGGTGCCTCGATGCGCCCGGCCCGGCTCGGCACGTGGCCCTGCACGAGTGCGAGGTACTCGCGGCGCGCGGTGCGCTCGCGCAGGGCGAGCTGCAGCTGGCGCTGCGCGAGGTGGTTCTTGGCCAGCATCATCACACCCGACGTGTCCTTGTCGAGGCGGTGCACCACGCCCGGTCGGTACAGCACCGGGTCGTCGTTCTCGGCGAGGTTCACCCCGCCGCCGGCGAGCAGCTCCACGAGCGTGGCGTGGCGATGCCCCGGTGCGGGGTGCACGACGAGCCCGGCGGGCTTGTCGACGACGAGCATGTCGTCGTCCTCGAAGAGCACGGGCACGGGCGACGTGCCCTCGAAGGTGCGCGGGGCGGGTTCGGCGAGTTCCTCGTCCGGCACCTCGATGACGTAGCCGACCTGGACCTTGTTGCTCTTGATCGCCGCGCGCCCGTCGATCGTCACGAGCCCCTGCTCGAGCAGCTTCTCGGCCCGCGCGCGCGATCCGATGCGCTCGATGCCCGAGAGGAACTTGTCGATGCGTTGCCCGGCGAAGTCGCCGTCGACCTCGATCCTCATCGCTCCTCCTCCGCCGGCGTGCCGGCCTGCAGGGCGCGGGCCTCGCGGCCCTCCGCCAGCACGGCGAGCAGCTGGGCCAGCAGGACCAGCACCACGCCGATCGTGATCGCGACGTCCGCGACGTTGAACGTGGGCCAGCGTGGCAGGTGCAGGAAGTCGGTGACGTAGCCGTGCTGCACGCGGTCGACGAGGTTGCCGAGCGCCCCGCCGGTGATGCAGCCACCGCCGCAGATCGTGATCAGGTCGCCCGGCTCCACCCGCATCATGAACACGAAGAGCAGCACGCCCACCAGGAGCGTGCCGGCGACGACGAGCGACCCCGCGTCGGAGAAGAGCCCGAAGGCGATGCCACTGTTGCGCAAGTGGCGGAAGGTCAGTGCGTCGCCCAGGACGCGCACCTGCTCCCCGAGGCGCAGGCGATCTTCCACCAGCACCTTGGTGAGTCGGTCGGCGAAGAACGTGCCGACGGCGACGACGACGAAGAGCACTCGCCCCAACACGCGCGTGCCGCCCACTGGGTCTCGGCTCAGGTCGACGTGGCGTGCTCGACGTGCGTGCGGGCCCACGGCAGGGCCTGCAGGCGCTCGAAGTCGATGGGCGTGCCGTCGACCTCGCAGGTGCCGTACGTGCCGTCCTTGATGCGCTGGAGGGCGGCGTCGATCTCGTTGAGGAGCTGCTCCTCGTGCTCCTCGATCGACAGGTCGCGCTCGCGCAGGAAGGTCATCGTCCCCTGGTCGCCGAGGTGCGTCTCGAGCCCGTTCTCGTCGGACTCCTCGCCCTGCGACGTGCCGAACTCGGTGTGCAGCGCCTCGATGTTGAAGAGGATGCGCTTGCGCTCGCTGCGCAGCTGCTTCTGCAGCTCGCTGGTCTGCTGCTTCGTCAGGGCCATGGTGCTCCTTCGCCTCCGCGTGTCGTGCGCACGCGCCGTCGCGTCGCCGCCATCACTCTGTCATCTCGGGCCCGCCCGTGCGAGCCCCCCGCGCCCTGAACGTGCCGAAGGCGGGTCAGGCCTGCTCGACCTCGGTGCGGTCGCCCCGGCGCTTGACCTCGGACGCGTCGAACGTCGGCGGCGCGTCGAAGAACGCGTCGGCCAGCTCGGTCGAGGCGACGCCCGTCCCGAGGTCGCCGGCCTCGCCCGCGAAGGGCTCGGTCACGAGGTCGAACGCGGCGTCCGAATCGGTGCGTCGCATGCGCGCGGGGCGGCCGACCGAACCGGCTTCCTCCGCCGCCGACAGGCGCTCCGCGGCCTCGGCGACCAGGTCTGCGTCGAGGGAGATGCGGTGACGCTCGATCGCGGAGGCGTCGGCCGCCATCGCGGCGCGCTCGGCGATCTCGCCCACGGCCTCCGCGCTCGACGACTGCAGCTCGCTCGCCTCGGGGTAGGCCTGCACCACCGCGCGGAAGTTGCCCGTGCTCTCCTGCACGAGCGCCTCCGTGTCGTCGAGGTGGCTCAGGATCGCACCGGACATGGCGCGGAGGCGCTGGCGGGCCTCCTGCTCTGCGCCGTGCAGGTCACGCAGCACCATCTCGAGCTTCTGCTTCTCCTCGTGGGCCAGGTGCACGATGTCGCGCGACTTCTGGCTGGCCTCGCGCATGATCAGCTCGCTCTCGCGGCGCGCCTGCTCGTGGGCCTTCTCCGCGGAGTCCTGCGCGAGCAGCAGCGTGTTCTTCAGCTGGTCCTCGATCTGCTCGAAGCGCGTCAGTCGCTCCTTGAGCCGCTCGTTCTCCTCGCGCGTGTCGCTGCGCTCCTGCCACAGGTCGCGCAGCGAGCGCTGCACCTCGTCGATGAAGTGGTCGACGTCGCGCGTGCGGTAACCGAGGGCCGACTTGCCGAACTCGCGGCGTTCGACCTCGAAGGGTGACAATGTCATCGGACTGCTCCTGACGATTGGGTCCGTCGGGGAGCATGACTCGGGCGCAGGACGCAGCCGCGCCCGGTGGATGCGACTTGTCAGGCGACCAAAGCGTTGTGCAGGAGCGGCAGCAGGATCTTGCCACCGACGATCTGCAGGGCGAGGATGGCGACGAGCGCCGAGAGGTCGACCATCGCGCCGCCCATGCGCACGGGCGGGACGAAGCGGAACAGGCGCACGTACGGCAGCACGACGCTGTCGAGGAACCGGCGGATGCCCACGATCGTGCTGTTGTAGGCGAGCGCGGGCGACACCATCGGCAGCCACGAGGCCAGGGCCCACGCGAGGATGCAGATCGTGTAGATGATGTAGAACGCGAAGATGAAGTTGAAGAGCGCTTCCATGGATCCTCCTGGGCGTCAGCCCAACTCGCGGGCACGGTCGCGGGCGGCGACGACGGCGTCGATGATGGACCCTCGCACGGCGGATCGCTCCAGGTGCGCGAGGCCGGTCGCAGCGGTGCCGCCGGGTGACGTCACCATGCGCCGCAGGTCCAGGCACGACAGGTTCCCGCGCGTGAGCATCTCGGCGGTGCCGACCATGGTGGTGACTGCGAGCTCGCGACCGATCGGCGCGCTCAGGCCGCTCACGATCGCGGCGTCCTCGAACGCCTCGACGACGAGCCCGAAGAACGCCGGGCCGGAGCCCGAGAGCGCGGTGGCCGCGTCGAACAGCCGCTCCTGCAACTCGACGGTGGCGCCGAGGCGGGCGATCAGCTCGAGCGTGGGGCCGACCAGCTCTGAGCTGGCGCGCCCCAGGGCGTAGACGATGGTGCCGGCGTTGACGCGCACCGGCACGTTCGGCATGAGGCGGATGACCGGCACGTCGTCGTCGAGCAGGTTCTCCATCGTGGCGGTCTGCACGCCCGCGGCCACCGACGCGACGACGTGCCGCGCCTCGACGAGGTCGCTCACCTCGCGCAGCACGTCCTCGATGTCGGTGGGCTTGACGCACAGCAGCACGAGGTCGACCGCGTCGACGAGCGCGCGGTTGCTCGACATCAGCTGCGGCGTGCCGTGCTCGCCCCCGACCGCCTCGGCAAGGGCCGCGGCGCGACCCGACCCGCGGTCGGTCAGGTGGATGCGCCCCGCGATCGACGGGTCGTCGGTCACCCAGCCGGCCACCATGGCCGCAGCCATGTTGCCGGAGCCGATCAATCCGATGCGCAGGTCAGTCACCCTCCCCTCCTGCCCGTGCGCCCCCCGAGGGGAAACGCAGCCGCCCC
>JAOPYS010000170.1 GCA_025964465.1 Thermoleophilia bacterium | reverse complement strand
CGACTCGGCGAGCTTGGCCAGGCCTGCGTCGACGGCGCCCGATTCGTGCAGCGCCGCCTCGGACTGGAAGCGGTCGAAGGTGACGCCCAGCAGGGCGAGCGACTCGCGCATGCCCGCCACCATCGCCACCACGCCGCGCCGGCCCAGCTCGGCTGGATCGTCGCCCTCGGCCGCGCCCAGCTGCTCGGCGAGCCCCACGACGTAGTCGCCCTGGTAGCCGTCCTCCGGAGGCGTCGCGCCCGTGGCGCGGGCGAGGATCGACTGGCCGAACAGGTCGACCTGGCGGCCCGCGTCGTTCACGTAGAACTCTGTGTGCACCTCGTGCCCGACGTGGCGCAGGATGCGCGCGAGCGAGTCGCCGTACGCCGCGTGGCGCGCGCTCGCAGCCACGAGCGGCCCGGTCGGGTTGGCGCTCACGAACTCGAGCAGCACGGGGTACGCCTCGACGGCAGTGCCCGAGCCGAACGCCGCGCCGGCCTCGAGGGCGGTGCGCAGCGTCTCGACGAACCACTCGTCACCGAGGGTGATGTTGATGAAGCCCGGCCCGGCGACCTCCACCTTGGCGACGCCGGGCAGCGCGCCGGCGCGCTCGGCGACCTGCTCGGCCACCTCGCGGGGCGAGCGGCGCAGGACGGGGGCGAGCATGAGGGCGGCGTTGGTGGCGAAGTCGCCGTGCTTCTCCTCACGGGGGCGCTCCAGCTCCACGCGGGGCGTGCCTGCGGCATCGCCCTCGCGCGCCAGCTCGTCGACGATCGCCTGCAGGCCCTCGTGCAGGCCTCGGCATGCGGTGTTTCCCGGGGTGGACATGCCCCGACCCTATCGCGCCGTCGGTCAGGCGGCCCGGAGCACGTCGTCGCGGCCCGTGGCGCCCTCCTCGAGGGTGAACCGGCCGGTCATGCGACGCAGGTCGTCGGCGAGGTCCTGGAGCTCGCGGGCCGAGGCGGCGGTCTCCTGCATCGCGGCGCTGGTCTGCTGTGTGGATGCGGACACCTCCTGCGTGAGGGCCGCGGAGTGCACCGCGATCTGCTCGACGTCCTCGTTGGACGCGACGATCTCCACGATGCGGGCGTGCGTCTCGTCGACGCTCGCGGTGATGCGCTGGAAGGCCGCGCGCGTCTCGACGACGACCTCCGCACCCTCGACCGTCTGCTGGGCCGAGCGACCGACCATGGTCGCGGCGGCCTGGGTCTGCGACTGGATCTCCAGGACGAGGTTGGCGATCGTCGACGCGGCGAGCTGGCTCTCGCCGGCGAGCTTGCGCACCTCGTCGGCCACGACCGCGAAGCCACGGCCGGAGTCACCTGCACGTGCGGCCTCGATCGCCGCGTTGAGGGCGAGCAGGTTGGTCTGGTCCGCGATGCCGGTGATGGTCTGCACGATGCTGCCGATCTCCGAGGACCGGCTGGCCAGGTCGTCCATCGCGGTCACGACGGAGCCCGATGCGTCGATCACGCCGCGCATGGCGTCGTCGGCGCGCTCCGCCGCCACCTCACCCTCGCGGGTGATCGTGCGGGTCTCCTCGATCGCGGTGGTCGCTTCCACGGCGCGGGACCGGGCGACGGCGAGGGTCTCGACCTGCCGTTCGCCACCGTGGGCGAGCTCCGCCGCCGACCGGGCGACGTCGTCGATGGCGCTGCTCACCTCGGATGCGCCGGCCGACAGCTGCGTGGACGTGGAGCCGAGTCGATCGGCGCCCTCGGCGAGCCCGGCGACGGTCACCCGCAGCTGCTCGCTCATGCGCTCGAAGGAGCGGCCGAGGACGTCGTGGTCACCGCGGCTGGTGGCCTGGACCGTGAGGTCGCCTGCGGCGATGCGGCGAGCGACCTCGGCGTGGGCGGCGAGGGTGGCCGTCATCTCCTGCAGGGCCAGGCCCAGCGAGTCGACCTCGGACCTGGGCTGGATCGTGACGTCGAGGTTGCCTCGCGCGACCTCGCGCGCGACCTGCGCGTGACTTGCGAGTGACGCGACCATGGACTGGAACGCGCGGCCGAGCGCGTCCTCCTCCGAGCGGACGTCGACCTCCACGTCGAGGTCGCCGCGCTCGATCCGCTCCGCGACGCCGACCGCCTCCGCGATGTACGCGGTCATCACCTCGAACTCGCGCGCGAGGTCGCCGATCGCGTCGTGTCGCCCGGTGTCGAGCTCGACGTCGACCGTGCCGCGCGCGATCGCCGTCGCGGCCGCCATGACCCCGGCGAGGCCCGACGTGATGTCGCTCGCCAGCGCCCGGCTCACGGCGAAGGCCAGTGCGACCGCCGCCCCGAGCGCGAGGAGCACGGCGAGGATGCCCGCGAGCGCCAGGCGACCGGCGCCTCGATCGGAGGCGGCCGCCGAGGTTGCCTGCGTCTTCGTCCACGCGTCGATCTGGTCGCCGAGCGCGCCGAACGTCGCGTCTGCCTTCCCGTGCAGGACGGCGGTCGCCGCGTCCTGCTCGCCCGCCCGGCTGGTGGTCGCGAACGGCGCCGACTGGCGCACGTACCGTCGCCACGTCGCCCGTGCGCGGCGCCCCGCGCCCGCGTCGGTCGTCTTGGCGATGGCGCGGGTGAAGGCGTCGTCGGTCGACGCCGCGAGGTCCGCCATCTCCTTGTCGGCATCGCGACGACCGGCGGCGTCGGTCTCGAGGATGTGCTCGAACTGGACCTGCCGGTACTCCTTGCTCGACGCCGACAGCGCGGCGATCCCCGCCTGCGCGGGCAGGGCGTCGCCGGCGAGCTGCGCCACGCGACCACGCAGCACGAACAGCGACACGACGGACACGATCCCCACGACCACGACGATCGACGCGACGGCCATGCATGCCGCCCTCACCTTGGTCTGGACCGAACCTCGGCGGACGCGGGCAGGGAGTCGATCGGCGTTCATCACGGGCGGTCCAGCTTCCTCGATGGGCGAGATGCCCCACCCCTTCGGCATGCCGGCCACCGCGCTTGAGATGCACTCCGCGGACTGTTCG
Source organism: Thermoleophilia bacterium (assembly GCA_025964465.1). GTDB lineage: Bacteria > Actinomycetota > Thermoleophilia > Gaiellales > SKUG01 > JAGQUL01. The sequence continues at coordinate 6,386 of JAOPYS010000170.1, read as the reverse complement.
AAGCGACGCGCGACTGTTCGATCGTCGGCGGGGTCAGAAGTGGTAGGGCTCACCGCGCGCGATGCGGAAGCTGCGGTAGAGCTGCTCGGTGGCCACCACGCGCGCCAGCTGGTGGGGCAGCGTGATGCGTCCGAAGGAGACGGCTCGCGCCGCGCGGACCCGGATCGCGCCCGGCAGCCCCATCGTGCCGCCGACGAGCAGGACGAGGTGGCGCACGCCGAGCCAGTCGGCGGCGAGCTCCTCGGTGCTGGGCGTCCGCCCCGACGAATCGAGCGCGACGATCGTGGTCTGGTCGGCCACGGCACCCTCGACCCGGTCGAGGATCGCGGTGAGGCGCTCGCCCTCCGCGCGCAGCACGACCTTCTCGCCGCGGGCGGTGGGTTCGGCCTTGGCCTCGTGCACCTCGAACCTGACGTAGCGTCCGAGCCGGCGCTCGTAGTCGTCGGCGACCCGCGCCAGGTCGGCCGAGAGCGAGCCGACGACCACGAGGTCCGCGCGTGTGAGGTGCACTTCCACGTCACGACCCTACGCCGGGTGGCGCGGCGCAGGCTCAGTCGGAGTGGAAGACCGCCTCGACGTTGTTGCCCCCGAGGTCGAGGAAGAAGGCGGCGTAGTAGGTCCCCGAGTACTGCGGGCGCACCCCGGGGGCCCCGATGTCGGTGGCGCCGTTGGCGACTGCCGCTGCGTGGAAGCTGTCGACCTCCGCCCGGCTGGCCGCGGCGAACGCGAGGTGCGTGCCGCTCGACACGCGGTCGCGCCCGGGCTCGTCGATCGGCTCGAGGAGGTAGAAGTCGTCGCGGTCCTCGCGCTCGAACCCGACGTAGCGACCGTCCGGGCTGTCGCCCTCCCGCGTGCAGCGCCAGCCGAGCGCCGCGAGCGCGGGCTCGTAGAGCGCGCGGCTGGCGGCGAGGTCCGCCACGCGGAAGCTGACGTGGTCGATGAGCACCATCACCCCTCCTCGTGGAACACGGCCTCGATGTTGTTGCCGTCGAGGTCGAGCACGAAGGCCCCGTAGTAGCCGTCCGAGTACTGGTCGCGCACGCCGGGGGCGCCGATGTCGCGTGCCCCGTGTTCGAGCGCCGCACGGTGGAACGCGTCGACGTCGGCGCGGCTCGCCGCGGAGAACGCGAGGTGCACGCCGGTGGTGACCCGGTCGCGGCCCGGGTCGTCGATGGGCTCGTGGATGGCGAAGTCGTCGCGCTCGCCCCGGCCGAACCCGTAGCCGCGACCGTCCTCCTCCTCCACCGCGACGAGCGCGAACCCGAGCGGGCGCAGGGCCGCCTCGTACAGGCGGCGGCTGGCCTCCAGGTCGGAGACGCGGATGCTGGCGTGGTCGATGACGATCGTGCCTCGGTCCATGCCGCCGTGGTTCCCCCGACATCCCGCCGGTAACCCGTGGGGCGCGCGTGTAGGGTGGCCGGCATGGAAGACGCCCCCAAGGAACGCCACCTCAACATCCACACCTCGCCGGAGATCATGGCGGGTCACTACGCGAACTTCGCGAACGTCAGTCACTCCGACTACGAGTTCACGATCACGTTCGCGCGCGTGGACCACGAGATCGAGGCCGACGAGGTACCCGGCGTCGTCGTGAGTCGCGTCAACATGAGCCCGCGCTTCGTGCGCGAGCTCATCGACGCCCTCGAGGACAACTGGTCCAAGTGGGTGACCCGCGAGGGGATCAAGAACCTCCCCGAGACGCCCGACCGGTGACCCACCGGGTCGGGGGCGAGCCATGATCGCGCTCATCAGCGACGTGCACGGCAACCTGCCGGCGCTCGAGGCCGTACTGGCGGACATCGCCGCGCTCGATGCGCAGCCGCGGGTGTGGTGCCTCGGCGACATCACGGGCTACGGGGCCAGCCCCGCCGAGTGCGTGGCACTGGTCCGCGAGCGGTGCGAGGTGACCATCGCGGGCAACCACGACCTCGCGGTCGTGCGGGATCGGCGCGTGTCGCCCGAGGCTGTCCCGGGGTTGTTCGACGGTGGCCCGGGCGCCGGCATCGCCCACGCGCAGCGCACGCTCGATGCCGACGCGATCGCCTGGCTGCGCACGCTGGCCCCGAGCCGGACACTGGACAACGTGGAGCTGCACCACGGATCCGCGCGCGATCCGATCTGGGAGTACGTGCGGACGCCCGAGACGGCCACGTCGCACCTCGTGCAGCAGGTGCGCGAGCTGGGCGCCGTCGGCCACACCCACATGCCCCTGCTGTGGGAGCTGGCGCCCGGCACGGACCTCGCCCAGGGTGGGCTGATGCCGGACGGCTCGAGCATCGTGCTGGTGCGTGGCACGCGCCGCGTCTTCAACCCGGGTTCCGTCGGCCAGCCGCGCGACCGCGACCCGCGCGCCGCGTGGGCCACGCTGCAGCACGGCACGCTCACCTTCCGACGCACGGAGTACGACGTGGAGCGTGCTCGCGCCGACATCGCCGCCGCGGGCCTGCCCGCCGAATCCGGGGACCGGCTCGAACTCGGCTGGTGACCCGCGCACGCAGGTCCCGTCCGGACCTCGTGGACGGGTCTGAGGCGTGCGGCGTGCGCGACCCGGTGCCCGCGGGTCTGCGATCATTGCGGGCATGTCCGCGACGCGCCCTGCCGCCCCCACTCCGCCGTCCCGCGCCGAGATCCTCGCGATGCTCGAGGCGCCGGACCTGACCAAGCGCGAGCGGCGCGAGCTGACGAAGGCGGCACGGTTCCAGAAGCGTGTGGAGACGTGGGAGGCGCGGCGCGCGACGCCGCATCCGCCGAAGGTGCACCGCGCCGTCATCACCATCTTGATGATGCTCGCCTGCCTCTGGGTGCTCAAGCTGCTGCTCTTCGGCTGAGGCTGCGCCCGTACGGGGCGACTCAGGTCTCGCGGCGCAGCTTGCTGGCGACCTGGTCCATGATCGGCTCCGCACTGCCGGTGCGGCCACCCATCGCGTTGTGGTGCAGGCCGCGCACCGTGACGTCCTCGAAGCCGAGGCTGGCGCCGAGCCGCGCATCGGCGATGCCGTTTGGCGTGATGCGTGCCTCGCGCAGCTTGATGAACCCGTCCGAGCCGTGGGCCATCGGCACGTTCCAGTTCGAGGCGAACGACACGATGCGGGCCTGTGGGTTCGCGCGGCGCGCCGCCGCCATGTCGGCCGGCAGGTCGGCCACCAGGCCGCGCATCAGCGGGCCGTCGGCGACCATGTCCATCACGGGGCGGATCCCCGAGAACCGTCCGGCGAGGTGCGACAGTCGCGTGCCGATCGGCATCGTGCCACGGTTGGGAGAGCTGAGCGTCAGCAGCTGGTCGACGTGCTCGAACCCGCCCATGCGCTGCAGGTACCAGCGCGCGCTGACCCCGCCCTTGGAGTGCGCGAGGATGGAGACCCTGCCGTCGCCGCCGCGGGCCAGCGACGTCGCCGACGCCGTGGCCACCGTGTCCGCGAGGTTCGCGGCGTCGCGCTGGATGGACTGCATTCCCAGGCGGCGGATGGGGCTGACCACGACCTCGAAACCGCGGGCGACGAGCGACGCGGCGAGGGCGTCGTACGAGTGCTTCGTGGCGAACAGGCCGCCCTGGATGACGACGGTGCGCGCCGCCGAGTTCGGGATGCCCGTCACGACGCCACCGCCCGTACCGCGTCATGCGCGGCGAATCGAGATCGTTCGCCGAGCAGCGTTACGAGCGACCGCAGCGCGGGCTCGTTCGCGCCGGCCTGGGCCGCGATGCCGAGGTGCGACGCGTTCTCGCCGCCGACCAGGATGTTCTGCACGCCCGCCAACGAATCATCCAGGTGCGCGGCACCCAGCGAGACGATGCCGTCGGTGCGACGCAGGCCGGGGCGATCGAGGTCCCCGGCGATGGACACGACCCGGAAACCCGGATAGCGAGCCGTGACCTCTGCCATGAACCCCCGGAACTCGGCGTTGAGCCCCGTCACCTCGGCGCTCGTCCCAGACAGCTGCTTGAGGGAGCGCAGTCCCGGCAGGCGTGCCCCGAGCGCCGTCAGCTCGGTGCCAAGCGGGAGGCTGCCGTTGTGGGGGGTGCCGAGCGTGATCAGCTGCGAGACCTGGTCGACCCCACTCATCCGCTGCAGGTACCAGCGCGCGCTGAGGCCGCCCTTGGAGTGGGCCACGATGTCGACCAGCCCGTCCCCGCCGCGCTGCAACGAGCGCTTGGCGGCGGCGTCCACCATCCGTTCGAGCCCGGCGGCATCCGACTGCAGTGACGCCATGCCGTGCCCGGCGAGCTGCGTCACCGTGACGTCGAACCCCCGCGCGTCGAGCAGGCGCCGAAGCGGTTCGTAGAGGTAGGAGTCCGACGTGAGGCCGCCCTGGATGACCACGGGGCGCGCGTGTTCGCCGACCTGCCCGAGGTCCGACAGCAGCGTGGACCACGTCGCGCGCTGGGGCGCGACCGCCTCGACGACGTCGAGCAGCGTGCGCATGCGCACCTCGCGCATCGTCGACAACAATCCCATCCGGTGGCCCTCCGGCGCGCGTCCCCCGCACGCATGCGTGCCTGACCATCGAGCTGGTGGAGCGCCCCGTTGCGGCTCTAGGCGCGGACGAGCAGGCTGGTGCCGGTCATCGCGGCGGGCTGGGCGATGCCGAGCAGGTCGAGCACGGTCGGTGCCACGTCCGCGAGGCGGCCGTCGCGCAGCGAGTCGAGCCCCGCCTGCGCCGCACCTCCGGCGGCGGTGACGATCACCGGCACGAGGTTGGTCGTGTGCGCGGTGTGGGGTCGCCCCTCGGGCGTGAGCATGACCTCGGCGTTGCCGTGGTCGGCGGTGACGATGGCCGTGCCGCCGCGCGCGTGCACCGCCTGCACGACGCGCGCCAACCCGGCGTCGGCGGCTTCGCATGCGGCGATGGCCGCCGGCAGCACGCCGGTGTGCCCGACCATGTCGGGGTTGGCGAAGTTGACGATGCCGAACGCGACGGCCGGGTCCGCGAACCCGTCCACGAACAGCTCGGCGACCGTGGCCGCCGACATCTCCGGGCGCAGGTCGTACGTCGCGACGTCGCGGGGCGACTCCGCGAGCCGACGCACCTCGCCAGAGTGGATCCCCTCCACCCCACCGTTGAAGAAGTAGGTGACGTGCGCGTACTTCTCCGTCTCGGCGACGTGCAGCTGGCCGAGCCCCGCCGCGGCGAGCACGTCGGCGAGGGTGTCGACCAGGGTCTGCGGGCCGAACGCGACCGGCAGGCCGAGCGTCGCGTCGTACTCCGCCATGCACGCGACGAAGCGCACCGGGCGGTAGCCGGGCCCGCGGTCGAAGGCATCGAAGGCGGGGGCAGCGAGCGCCGGGACGAGCTGGCGCATGCGGTCGGGGCGGAAGTTGGTGAACACGACGGCGTCACCGGCGTCGATGCCGTCGCCCACCCCCGAGGACCCGTCGCTCGCGATCACGAACGGCTCGATGAACTCGTCCGTCACGCCGGCCTCGTACGACTGGCGCACCGCGTCGCGGGCGGAGGAGGCATGGCGCCCCGTCCGGTTCACGAGCAGGTCGAACGCCCGCTTGGTGCGGTCCCAGCGGTGGTCGCGATCCATCGCCCAGTAGCGACCGATCACGCTGGCGATGCCGGCGCGGCAGCCGTCGGCCGTGGCCTCCACGTCGCCGAGCTGGCGCTCGAGCCACTCGAGGTCGCCGAGCGCCGAATCCGGCGCCACGTCGCGCCCGTCGGTGATCGCGTGCACGCGTACCTCGCGGACGCCGTGGCGCGCGGCCATGCGCGCGACCTCGACCATGTGGCGCAGGTGGGAGTGGACGCCGCCGAAGGAGGCGAGCCCCACGACGTGCAGCACGCCGCTGCCCGACGCGGCCGCGTCCACTGCGGCACGCAGCGCCGCCGCGTCGGCGAAGGTGCCGTCGGAGACGGCCAGGTCGATGCGCGTCAGGTCCTGGTAGACCACGCGCCCGGCGCCGAGGTTGAGGTGCCCGACCTCGCTGTTGCCGATCTGCCCGTCCGGCAGCCCGACGTCCGGACCGCTCGCGATGAGCGTCGCCCCGGGGTTCGCCGCGAGCAGTGCGTCGAAGGTCGGCGTGTGCGCGAGGCGCACCGCGTTGCCCGGCCCCTCGGGCGCGAGGCCCCACCCGTCGAGGATGACGAGCGCGACGGGGCCGTGCGCCGGAGCGCCGGGGGTGGTGTCAGCCGACACCGGCACCGGCCACGAGCTCGAGGCCTGCGGCGACGATGCCGCTGAACGATTCGACGTCGAGCGCCGCGCCACCGACGAGCGCGCCGTCGATGTCGGGCTGCGCGAGCAGCTCCGAGGCGTTCTCCGGCTTGACGCTGCCGCCGTAGAGGACCGGGATCCGCTCCGCGACCTCCGAGTTGAAGATCGACCCGAGCGTGTCGCGGATGCTGGCGTGCATCGCCTGCGCGATCTCGGCGGTCGCCGTCTC
>JAOPYS010000473.1 GCA_025964465.1 Thermoleophilia bacterium | reverse complement strand
TCGCCCACGACACGACCAGCGCCGACCCGCTGTACGCCGCCGGCACGCTGACGATCGACAGCGTCGACTTCGACATCGCCGACAACGACACGGCCGGCATCGACGTGACCGTGGCGTCGCCGCACACGGTCGCGGAGGGCGGCGCCACCGACACGTACACGATCGTCCTCAAGAGTGCCCCCACCTCGAACGTGACGATCGCCCCGCAGCCGGGCGGCCAGCTCGACTGGTCCGGCGCGCCGCTCGTGTTCACCCCCACGAACTGGAACACGCCGCAGACGGTCACGCTGCGCGCCGTCGACGACAACGTCGACGAGGCGAGCCCGCACACCGGGACCCTGGTGCACGTCGTCACGAGCGCCGACCTCGGCTACGACGGGTTCGCGGTCACCGACGTCACCGCGGACATCACGGACAACGACACGTCCGACCTGGTCATCACGCCCACCACCGGGCTGGGCGTCGACGAGGGCAACACCTCGACCACGGCGACGTACACGCTGACGCTGACGAGCATCCCGTCGGCCCCCGTGACCGTGACCTTCGGGCAGGCCGCGCCGGCGCAGCTCACCACGAGCGTGCCGAGCGTGGTGCTCGACTCCACCAACTGGAACACGGGCGTGACGGTCGACGTCGCCGCGGTGGACGATCCCGACGACGAGGCGTCCCCGCACGTCGGCACCATCACCCACGCGATGACGAGCACCGACGCCAACTTCGGCGGCGAGACGGGCCCCGACCAGCACGTCGACATCCTCGACAACGACAGTGCCGGCATCCTCATCACCCCGTCGGCGGGGTCCACGGACGTGGCCGAGGACGCGTCCGTCACCGACAGCTACACGGTCGCGCTGACGTCCCGCCCCACGGCGGACGTCACGGTCACCGTCGGCAACACCGACGGGCAGGTCGTGGGTGCGCCGACGACGCTCACCTTCACCCCGACCAACTGGTCGACGGCGCAGACCGTGAACGTCACGGCCGTGGACGACGCCGTGCACGAGGCGCCGGTGCACCCGGGCGTGCTGACGCACGCCGTGGCCAGCGCGGACGCGACCTACGGGGCCCTGACCGGGCTGCCCGACGTCACGGTCAACGTGACCGACGACGACGTGGTCGGCGTGGTCGTCACGCCGAACGGTGGCAGCTTCGAGCTCACCGAGGGTGGCAACACCGACGACCTGGTGGTCACGCTGACCTCCCAGCCCTCGGCGCCCGTCACGGTCGACGTGGCCCCGAGCGACGCGCAGACCACGGCCGCCCCGGCGAGCGTCACGATCGCCCCCGCCGACTGGAACACGGGAGAGACGATCACCGCCACGGCCGTGGACGACGGGATCATCGAGGGCCTGCACACGGGCGTCGACGCGTTCACGACCACGAGCGCCGACACGGACTACGACGGCTTCATCGTGCCGGACGCGACGGCGCAGATCACCGACAACGACGCCGCGGGCATCACCGTCACGCCGACGGGCGGTAGCACGGACCTCGACGAGGCCGCCGTCGGCACGACCGACTCCTTCGACGTGGTGCTCGACGCCGCCCCGCAGGCCGGCAAGGACGTCGTCATCGACCTGACCACCGACGGCCTGCTCGGCGTCACCGCGTCGCCGGCGACCCTCACCTTCACCGACAGCAACTGGAGCACCCCGCAGACCGTGACGGTGACCGTGGTCGACGACCCGGTCGACGAGGCCGCCACGCACACCAGCCCGATCCAGTTCGCCGTCACGACGACCGACCCCAACTACACGGGCTTCGTGATGGCCGACGTCGACGCCTCGATCGCCGACAACGACGATTCCGGGTTCCTCGTGGCACCCGTCGGCAACCTTGCCGGCAGCGAGGGCGGCCCGACCGTGACCTATGACGTCTCGCTCACGAGCAAGCCGTCGGCCGACGTCACGATCAACCTCGCCGGCGACGCGGACGGCACGGTCTCGCCCGCCACACTGACCTTCACGGACACGAACTGGGCCACGCCCCAGACCGCGACCGTCGCGATCGTGGACGACGCCATCGCGGAGGGCGCGCACACCGCGACGATCACCCACACCGTCACGAGCACGGACACGCTCTACGCCGCCGCGACGATGCCCGACAAGGTCGTCGACATCACCGACAACGACACGGCCGGCGTCACGATGACGCTGCAGGCGGCATCGCCCACCACGACCGACGAAGCGCTCTCGACGCCGGCCGGGACGATGACCTACGACGTCGTGCTCGACTCCGAGCCGACCGCCAACGTCGACGTCGCCTTCACGGTCGACGGGCAGCTCGTGCTCGGGGCCCCCGCGTCCCTGCAGTTCACGCCGCTGGACTGGAACACGCCGAAGCAGGTCACGGTCACCGCCTTCGACGACGCCATGGTGGAGGGCCTGCACAGCGGCCTGCTCACGGCTGCGGTGACCAGCGGGGACACGGGCTACGACGCCTTCGCCGTCCCCGCCACGACCGTCCCGGTGAAGGACAACGACAGCGCGGGCGTGACCATCACGCAGCCGACCGACCCGATCATCGACGAGGACCGCACGATCACCGGCACGTACACGGTCGGCCTCACGTCTCAGCCCGCCGCCGACGTGACGATCACGCTCGTGCCCGATCCGCAGGTGGAGATCGTGGGCGCGACCACCCTCACGTTCACGCCGACCAACTACGCGGACCAGACGGTCAGCGTGCAGGCGGTCGACGATTCGATCTCCGAGCCGACGACGCACCCGGGTCTCGTGGCGCACACGGTCGCGTCCACCGACCCGGACTACGACCAGGCCTCCGCGACGCCGCTGCCGCCGGTCACCGATGCGGCCTTCGACATCAACGACAACGACGTCGCGGGCTACCTGCTGGCCCCCGTCGCGCCGACGCTCGCCGTCGACGAGGCCGGCGCGACCTCCGCGAGCTTCGACCTCTCGCTGACGACGATGCCGGCCGGCTCGGTCACGCTCGACACGGCGACGCTGGCGAGCGGCGCCGACGTCACCGTCGCGCCGGCCACGGTCACGTTCACCTCGACCGACTACCTGACGCCGCAGACGATCACCGTCACGGCCGTCGACGATGCCGTCATCGAGGGGCCGGAGACCGATTCGCTCTCGTTCACCTTCGCGGCGGCTCCGGCGAGCGACCCCGCCTACGTGGCGCTCGGCGTGCCGCCGGCGCTCCCGGTCGACGTCGCCGACAACGACTCGGCCTCCCTCGTGGTCGACACGGGCACCAGCCTGGCCGTGGCCGAGGCGGGCACCACCACCGACACGTTCAAGGTGCACCTGTCGGCCAAGCCGACCGCGGACGTCACGGTGGCGCTCGACGCCGCGACGGCTGGCCAGGTCACCGTCGACACGCCCACGTTGACCTTCACCGACACGGACTGGAACACCGATCAGGTCGTCACGGTCACCGCCGTCGACGACCCGGTGGTCGAGGCCCCCACGCATCCGGGCGCCATCAGCGTCGCGGTCGCCAGCAGCGACGCGGACTTCGGCGGCCTGACGGTGCCGGACGTCGTCGCCGACGTCACCGACAACGACGTGGCGACGGTCACGGCGACCGGCGACGCCACGCTCGACCTGGACGAGGACGTGCCCAGCCCGACGCCCGACGAGGTCGTCACCGTGAAGCTCGGCGCGGAGCCGGCCACGCCGGTGATCGTCAACGTCAGCAACGACGTGCAGGTCACGAAGGACCTGCCGACGGTCACGCTCGACTCGACCAACTGGAGCACCGGCGCCACGATCAACGTGAACGCCGCGGACGACGCCATCGTCGAGGGCCTCCACACCGGCACGCTGTCGTTCGCCGTCGACCCGAGCTCCGACCCGGCGTTCACGGGCCTGACGATCGCCCCGGTCGACTTCGACATCACCGACAACGACGTCGCGGACATCATCTGCCCGAACACGACGTCGAACTGGACCGCCGCCCCCGCGCACATCGCGCTGGACGAGGCCGCTGCCAGCAGCGAGCACACCGCCAGCTGCGCCCTCACCCTCCAGTCGCCGTCGGCGCAGCCGATCGACGTCGCGGTGACGGTCGCGGACCCGACGAAGCTCGTCGGCCCCGGCACGATCACCATCCCGGCCGGCCAGACGGGCCCGTTCCCGGTGCTCTTCACGGCGGTCGACAACGCGATCGACGAACCCGATGCCACCACGACGGCGACCTTCACGATCACCTCCGCCGACCCGCTCTTCTCGAGCCTGACGATGCCCACGCGCACGTTCGACATCGCCGACGACGACACGGTGGGCGTGGTGCTCAACTCCCCGCCCGCGCCAATCGCCCTCACGGAGGCGCCGGGCGCCACGCAGGCGACGTCGTTCAAGGTGCGCCTGGCGTCGGAGCCGACCGCGAACGTGAAGGTGTCGCTCACGGGCCTGCAGGCCACGGCGGCGCCCGCGTCGCTCACGTTCACGCCCGCGAACTGGCAGGACGACCAGACCGTCACGGTCACCGCCATCGACGATCCGATCGTCGAGGCGCCGATCCACCCGGGCTCGATCGGGTTCGACTTCACGTCGACCGACGCGGCCTACGACGCCCTCACCCAGGCGGACCTCGCCCTGGCGATCACCGACAACGACGTCGCGAACGTCATCGTCACCACCAGCGGCACGGGCAACGCCGTGACCGAAGGCGGCGCGACCGACGACTTCTCCGTCAAGCTGGCGACGCAGCCGCTGGCCGACGTCACCGTCGCCGTCGCGGGCGGCACGCAGGTCACCGCCGCACCCGCGACGATGACCTTCACGCCCACCGACTGGAGCACGCCGCAGGCCGTGACGATCACGGCGGTGCAGGACGTCATCGTCGAGGGCGACCACACGGGCCAGGTCACGCTCACCATGGGTGGCGCGGACGTCGGCTACTCGGGCCTCGCCGTGCCGGCCCAGCCCGTGGCGATCACCGACGACGACCTCGCCGGCGTCACGATCGTGGAGAGCGACTCGTCGACGAAGGTCGCCGAGTCCGGCGCCACCGACACGTACACGATCGCGCTCAAGGCCCAGCCCACCGCCGACGTGATCATCAAGATGAACGGCGGGACGCAGGTCACTACGGCGCCGGCGCAGGTGACGTTCGCACCGGCGAGCTGGAGCACGCCGCAGACGGTGACCGTCACGGCTGTGCAGGACTTCATCGACGAGGCCGACCCGCACACGGGCGAGATCAAGCACGAGATCACCACGAGCGCCGCCGGTTGGGCCGGCGCCAACGTGGCGAACGTGGCGGCGCAGATCGCGGACGATGACGAGGCGAAGATCGTCGTGACGCAGACCGACGACGTGACGAAGGTGACCGAGGGCGCGTCCACGGGCGACGTGATCCTCCTGTCGCTGGCCAGCCAGCCGTCGGCGGACGTGAGCATCGTCCCGACGGGCGACCCGCAGGTGAGCGTGAAGGCCGATCCGGTCGTCTTCACCGCAGCCAAGTGGAACGACCCGATCGCCGTCGACGTCACCGCCGTGGACGACAAGGACGTGGAGGGCGACCACCAGGGCTCCGTCACGTTCAAGATGACCACGGACGACCCGACCTACAAGCCGCTCTCCATCGCCGGCATCACGGTGGCCGTCACCGACAA
>JAOPYS010000106.1 GCA_025964465.1 Thermoleophilia bacterium | reverse complement strand
TCCCTCGCGACCCTCGCGCGCGGGACGAGCAGCACGACCCGCGTCGGCAACGGCTTCGCGCACCTCGAGTACCGGGCCGAGCTCGGATGATCCGCCCCGCCTCCTTCGGCCGGCGCCTGTGGGCGCTGGTGCTCGACACGCTGCTCGACCTGCTCGTGCTCGGCGCGCTGCGTGCGCTCATCGGCGACGGCGAGCTCGTCGCGTCGTTCGGCTGCTGGTACCTCATCCATCACGTGGGCCTCGTCACCGAGGGCGGCCCGCTCGGGCACCGCCTCGCCGGCCTGCGCATCGTGCGCGCCGAGGACGGCGAGCGGGTGGGCGTCGCGCACGCCTTCGCCCGCGAGTTCGCGCGGCTGGCGCTGTCGCTGCCCCCGCTCGGCATGGGCTTCCTCTGGATGCTCGACCAGGCAGAGGGGCGCACGTGGCACGACCTCATCGCCGGCACCACCGTGGTGCGCGAGGTGCCCGAGCGCGTCCACGCCGAGCCCAGCTGGGCGGCGGCACCGCCGTGGCGTGAGCCCCCGGCCGCGGTCGAGGCACTTGAGGTCGAAGCCGCTCGCTAGCGGTGCAGCGCGAAGTCCTCGAGCTTCCAGCGCTTGAGGATGCGGCGCATGGAGCCGTCGTCGTACATGGCATCGACGCCGCGCTGCAGCTGCTTGGCCAGCGGGTCGCCGGGGCGCACCGCGATGCCGATCGGCTCCGCGTTGATCGGCTTGCCGGCGAAGGCGTAGGTGAGCGCCTCCTGGCCGATGTAGTACGCCGCGGTGGGGGAGTCGCCGAAGTACGCGTCGGCCGTGCCCGCGGCGAGCGCCTTTGCGGCGTCCTCGTCCTTGGCGAACGTCTTCACGGTCGGCGGGCCCTCCGTCCCCCAGTCGCGCGTCTTCACCTCGCCCTGCAGGAAGGTGGCGTTCGTGGTCCCCTCCTGCACGGCGACGGTCAACCCGTCGAGGTCGTCGAGCCCCGCGATGTCGTGCTCGTTGGCGGTCGGCACGAGCAGGCTCTGGCCGACCTTCAGGTAGTCGACGAACGTCACGGCCTTGCGCCGCTCCGCGTTGTCGGTGAGCGCGCTGATCACGGCGTCGCACTTCTCCGCGGCGAGCGCGTCGAGGATGCCGTCGAACCCGGTGTTGGCGAACTTCACCTTCACCCCCAGTCGCTTGGCGAGCGCGGTGCCGATGTCGATGTCGGCGCCCGCGGGCTTCCCGTCCTCACCCATGAACTCGGCGGGCGGGTAGCCGATGTCGCTGCACAGCACGAGGGTGCCGCGCTTCGTCAGCTCCTTGGGTGCGTGCAGCACGACCTTTGCCGCGCCGTCGGACCCGCTGCTGCCGCCGCCGCACGCCGCGGCGAGCAGGCTCGCCACCAGCACGAGCGCCGTGCACGCTGCCGCGCGGACCATCCCGGCGCGTCTCATGCGGCCCTCCGGGCGGCGCGATCCGCGTCGTCGACCGCGTCCTGCACCGAGTGCAGTCGCTCGACCGAGGATGCGGGCATCCACGTGGCGGGACCGATGCGGTCCATCGCCCGCACCAGCGCGTCCACGCAATCGGTGTCGAACTGGGTCCCGGCGCAGCGCAGCAGCTCCTCGAGCGCGTCGCCGACGGGGCGCCCGAGCCGGTACGGACGGTCCGACGTGATCGCCTCGAACGCGTCGGCCACGAAGATGATGCGCGACTGCAGCGGGATGTCACTCGCCCCGATGCGGTCGGGGTACCCGCGACCGTCCATCCGCTCGTGGTGGTGGCGCACCCACTCGGCCTCACGGTGGAGCCCGGCCGCAGCCACGATGCTGTGGCCCAGCGTGCTGTGTCCCTGCATCTGCTCGAACTCCTCGTCCGTCAGGCCGCTGGGCTTCTGGAGGATGGCGTCGGGCACGCCGATCTTGCCCACGTCGTGCAGCAGCCCCGCCAGCCGCAGCGACTCGATGTCGTCGGTGCCCATCCCGAGCTGCTCGGCGATCAGCACGCACAGCTGCGACACGGTCTCGCAGTGGCTGCGCGTGTAGGAGTCCTTGGCGTCGACCGCCTTCGCCAGCGCCGTGGCGAGCATGCGCCGGTGGTCGGCCTCCGCGCTGCCCTCACCCCGCACCTCGATGCTGGAGGACCAGATCAAGCCGCGCCCTCGTACGCGCTTGGCCTCGATCAGCGCCAGGTCCGCGCGGTGCAGCGTGAGCGCCGGATCGCCATCGGCCCCCGCCGCGTCGCAGATGCCCACCGTGACGTGCGTGGGCGCCACGGTCTCGTCGCCCACGCGCGCGAGGATGCCGCTCGAGGGCGGCGCCAGCAGCGTCTGCAGCTCCTGGCTGTAGTGGAACCCGTCGATCGAGGCGAGCCCCGGCAGCACCGCGACGAACTCGTCGCCGCCGATGCGGTAGGCGCGCGCCCGCGCCGGCAACGTCTCGCGCAGCCCGTCGGCCAGGCGGAGGATGAGCCGGTCGCCCTCGTGGTGGCCGATCGTGTCGTTGACGTGCTTGAGCCCGTCGAGGTCCAGGGCGAGCACCGTGAACGGCTCCCCCGCCGACCACGAGGCCGCGGCCAGGTGGTCGAGCTCCTCGTGCAGCGCCCGGTGGTTGCCGAGTCCCGTCAGGTTGTCGGTGAGCGCCACCGCAGCCAGCCGCGCGATCTCGCGGTCGGCAGCATCCTTGGCCTGGCGCCGGTACGAGACCATCACGGACGCGAAGAACGCCACGAGCGCCATGCCCACCACGCCGACCGCCGGGATGGTGGTCGAGACCAT